>JAJYIL010000025.1 GCA_021790055.1 Bacteroidota bacterium | reverse complement strand
TTATTACTTCTTAGCGGATAATCTCCAAAATTTTTTTTATTCAACTATTCATTTTGAAATTTACAATGAAGACGAATGGTAAAAATAAAATTTTTAAAAAAGGTCTTCAGGTAGCGACTTCAATGGAACCAACATTAAAGACTATTTATTTCCCTGAGGATAAAAACGGATATAATAAACGCTCAATTCAAATTTCTATTATTGCTATTTTTTTAGGATTAGCCGGTGGATTAATAGCTAAGATTTTAACAAGGCTTATCGGGTTAATTACTAATCTCTGTTTCTATGGTGTATTTTCATTCAGCTTTAGTTCGCCTGCCGGAAATCATTTGGGTCTTTGGGTAATACTAATCCCTATTGCAGGTTCTGTTATTGTTGGATTAATGGCAAAGTATGGTTCTGCCGGAATAAGAGGACATGGAATTCCCGAAGCGATGGAACAAGTGTTGTTAAATGAAAGTAAAATTCAACCGCGCCTTACTTTTTTAAAACCAATTTCTGCTGCCATTTCAATCGGTACAGGCGGTCCATTTGGTGCAGAAGGTCCAATCATTGCTACTGGAGGCGCTTTGGGTTCGCTCATTGGACAGATTCTTAAGACAAGTGCCGATGAAAGAAAAACTCTTTTAGCCGCTGGTGCCGCCGCTGGTATGGCTGCAACTTTTGGAAGCCCCGTTTCTGCAGTTTTACTTGCTGTTGAGTTGTTGCTTTTTGAATTCAAGCCTCAATCACTAATTCCTGTTACACTTGCGAGTGCTTCTGCAACTGCTGTCAGAATATTTTTTGTAGGAACTGCGCCAATCTTTGCTTTAAAAAATGTTGCCCAGCCGGGTTCACTCGCTTTAGTAATTTATTTATTAATGGGACTGGTGATAGGTGTGTGTTCAGTGTTTGTTACTAAGTCTGTTTACTTTGTGGAAGATTCATTTGACAAGCTTCCAATCCATTGGATGTGGTGGCCTGCTATCGGGGCTGTTGCAGTTGGTGTAATAGGATTTTTTGCGCCTCATACAATGGGCGTCGGATATGATAATATAGACCGTATTTTGAACGGTTCGATTTTTGGGGAGGCTCTAATAGTTTTATTTATATTGAAATTTATATCATGGGCAATTTCTCTGGGCAGCGGTACTTCCGGAGGAACACTTGCACCTTTATTTACAATTGGAGGCGGTCTTGGTGCTACTCTCGGCTCAATCATTCTTAGCCTATTTCCTCATTGCGGTGTTGATATTCGGATTGCGGCGCTTGTAGGCATGGCAGCAATGTTTGCAGGTTCTGCACGTGCATTGCTTGCTTCAATGATTTTCGCGTTTGAAACTACTATGCAGCCTTATGGTTTATTACCACTTTTAGCCGGATGCAGCACTGCTTATTTGATATCAAGCTTGATGATGCGGAATACAATAATGACTGAAAAAATTGCAAGAAGAGGTGTATATGTTCCGAGTGAATATGAAGTTGATTTTCTCAGTAAGGTATCTGTGAAAGATTCTGAGACCACAAAAGTATATTCAATATATGCTGAAGACGAAATAGGAAAAGTCCGTGAATGGCTTACTTCGGGAATGGAAGGTAGTTTACATCATGGCTATCCTGTAGTAGATAAAAACGACCGGCTGGCAGGCATTGTTTCTAGAAGAGAACTTGAAAACCCGGAAATTATGCCAAACGTGAAAGTTAAAGACATCATAAAGGAGCCGCTTGTAGTAATTTTTGAAGATAATACATTAAGAGAAGCCGCTGATATGATTGCCTATTACAAAATATCGAGAATACCGGTTGTTTCAAGAGCAGATACTTATAAAGTGATTGGATTGATTTCACGTGGAGATATTATGAACGCAAGAAGAAAAAATATTGAGCAAGAAAATCTCTATAAGAAATACATCAAATTATCTTCGATAAGAAGAAAAAATAATTTAGAAAATGAAAATCAAAATGTGGAAGGATAATTGACGTAAAACAATATTAGTAATCTGACTTAATTATATCTTAATAAAAACGATAATAACAAGTAAAGGATAATCGACTAAAATTAAAACTTTATTACATCTTGTTGATTATCTAGATATAATATAAAAGTTAATGTTGTAGCGGAAAGTAATCAGATGCCTCAATGCACCACAAATTAAAAGTAATTTTTGTCTAAAGTGATAATTGAAGTACTGTATTGATTTCTGCGTTGGAAAATTGAAATTAATAAGTTAAAATATATTTAATACTATGTTAACATATTCCTTAATTCAGTTTCCGGAAAGAATTTTACCATATCATGGGGCGGAGGAAATCTATGAACAATAACTGCAAAACAATCGATTCATATTTAAAAGAACTAAAAGAAGGTCAGCATCATTTTGAAAATGTTTTTGAATCTTTAGCCAGGATGCTTTTCAACGATGCAAGTTTCATTAAGCCGGCGATTGTGAACGGGAAAAATACTTACGACTTCTTACAATTCAGGATGGGGAAAAAACATATAATAGGACTGTTCGATGTTATAAATAAGTTTGTTGCTTACATCAAAGACGCTGCCGAAAATGGCGAGAGTAAAGAAATGGCGTTTGTGCTTGTAGGCGAGCCCGGTAACGGAAAAACTTTCTATGTCGATTTTCTTTCCATGATGTATAGGAAATTTATTTCCATCCCTGAGAACAATAAGTATACTTTCAAATTCAATCTTCCCAATGACCTGGAAGGATATGGAAAGATACGAGTGATTGAATCTCAAACCTATGAAGACCCGATGATCTTAATGATGAACCTTTTTGAGAAGAAAGAAGAGAACCAGGATTATTTAACCATACATGGATTTTCAGAAGCAGAAATTGATAACTTCTATAGAAATTACCGTTCTCTTGGCGCCGATACGGAATTCATTTTAAATGATTTAAAAACATATTACGACGGCGACATTGAAAAAGTTAAAGAAATAATTGATATTGTTAAAGTACCGATTAGTGAGACGCTTGGAACAATTACGGGTAAATATCCTGCAAAGGATAAACTAACCAGCAGCGGCGTTGACCTTGTCGGTGAAGAAAGCATTCAGCGGCTTCTGCACATTACAAACTCTAATAATCCTTACCGTTTTGATTTAAGACGCGGAGCTTTAGCTCGTGTCGGCGGAGGCGGAATTCACTTTGCCGATGAAATATTTAAGAACAAAACAGATCTGCTAAAAATTTATCTCGGCGTCGTTCAAAACAGGGTAATTGAAATCGATGCGTTCAAATGGCCGATTGATACTCTCATCATTGCAACAAGTAACAATGCCGATGTTCAAAACTACAGAGCGAACGATGAAGAAAAACCGATTCTGGACAGATGCAAGTTCTGTTATGTTGCTCATAATACCAACTACAAGCTTCAGGAAGATTTAACGAAATATGCTCTAGGCGAAGGAGATAAAACTACTTTCATGGGAGAAAAACTTCATATCGATCCGAACTTGACTTATACTCTTTCGGTGATTGTTACCTTGACCCGCCTTCCTCGTTCCGATGACAAACTGACTCCGGTTGAAATGATGAAGCTTGCTGCCGGTGAGGTTGCCGGTGAGAAGAGTGTAAAAACTTTAGCTGAGATTGTAGACCAGCTTGAGCATGAGTCCGATACAACAAAGCGATTTGGACAGAAAGGATTGGGACAGCGCGATCTTGCAAGAATGATAAATACCCAGCGCGGATATTCCGAAACCAACGAAGGCAAGTGCATGTTCACTTTGAATATTTTCAAAGCTGCAGAAGAAGTTATTCTTGATTATGTTCAGGATAACAATGAGCGAGCAAAATATTTTGAAGACTTGAAGATTGCTAAAGATCTTTACCGGAAGCGTATTCGCACAGAAATGTTTAATGCATTTATGGATGAGCCGGAGGCGATTAAGAAAGATGTAATGATGTATGTAAACATGATTGTCGGCATGGGACGTTCCGACCTTGGACCGGATAAGATTATTACTTATCGCGATCCTCAAACTAAAAAGATGCAGCCGATAAAAATTGATGAGCGCTTCGTCAGCGCTGTTGAGAATGAGCTTGAAATGAAAACTCAGGAACAAAAAGAATCGTTCAGAGGTCAGATTAGAAAAATTTATGCGCAGCGTCTTCAGACTGATAAGAACTATGATTTTATGGATAACGTTGATCTGGTTAAAGCTGTAACGGATACAAGATTAAATTCCGATATTGCATCGGCAGGCGGGCTTGTAGGTGCTCTGGCAAACCGTACTAATGAAGACAATGAAAAGCTTTACAACCGGATTGTATCTACTATGAAAAACAAGTTAGGGTACTGTACTACCTGCGCTCAAAAGACGATTGAATTCTTCTGCACGCAGGATCATCAATCTTAAAGACAAATTTGGATATCTTATAGATTGAATATTGAAAATTGCTCGTTGAATATTGAATATTTATATTCTCAATGTTCTATAATCGATATTCAATTCTCTATTTTTTTGATTAAGTAATCTAAAAAGCTTGCAGTGAAGAAATGAAGAAGAATAAAAAGAGAAATTACAATTCATCAATTACTAACGTGAAGGAAAAGGAGTCCAAATTATTAAATGGATTTCTAACAAATCAATTTGAGTTTAAACCACAGGCACCTTCAAAGAGCATCGCAAAAAGTTACCTGGAATTTTATGATTATAGGGATACCGATCATTTACTGAAATTTTCCATTAATACTAATACGCTTACAAGACTTTTCACTCTTGATAAACTCCGAGATAAGGACGGCTTTCCAAGAAAGATTAGATTGGGAAAACTTATAAAGCCTTCACCTGATGGTAAAGGAAAAACAATAATTGTTCCGACAACAAGCGAAGAAAAATTCTATCATTGGAACGGAATGCCGAGCGGCGGCGAAGGACCAACAACCGGCGGCAGCGGCGATGAAGCCGAAGGTGAAGTAATCGGCGAAGAGCCTTTGCGAGACGATGAAGGTGATGGATCGGGTGCAGGTCAGGGAAAAGGCGGTGAGCATGGTATGGGCGCGGAAGCCTATGAAATCGGGCGCATCTTAACCGAGCAGTTTGAACTTCCGAATATTAAAGACAAGGGGAAGAAAACTTCACTTACTAAATTTTCCTATGAGCTAACTGATAAGTATCGAGGTCATGGACAGATTCTTGACAAGAAATCTACACTGAAGCAGATAGTAAAAACTAATCTTGCAATTGGAAATTTAACAGCGGAAGAACCTCCGGATACTACCAAGCTAATTACTAATCCTAATGATAAAATCTATCACATCCTATCGCGCGAAAGAGATTTTGAATCGCAGGCAATAGTCTTCTTCCTTAGGGATTATTCAGGTTCGATGCAGGGAAAGCCTACCGAAGTTGTGGTGACTCAGCATATTTATATTAATAGCTGGTTAGTATATCAATACAAGAAGCAGGTCGTTAGCAGGTTTATAGTTCACGATACCGAGGCTCAGGAAGTCCCGGATTTTTATACTTACTTCAACAAGTCGGTTGCCGGCGGAACAGATGTTTCAACTGCATACGAGCTTGTTAACAAAATTGTAGAGGAAGGGCATCTGGCGAGGGATTATAATATTTATGTTTTCCACGGAACTGACGGCGACGACTGGCAGGACGATGAGATGCGTGCTGTTAAAGAACTTGAAAAGATTTTGAAGTATGCAAGCCGTGTTGGAATTACCATTGCTGAAAACAACTCTTCTGCGCGTAACGATACTGTGGTTGAAAATTATATTAAGGATTCGAAACTCCTTGAGAAATATCCGGACATTCTTCATCTTGATTCTTTTGTTGCCGAAGAAGCTACTGAAGATAGAATTATCCAGAGTATTAAATTATTAATTACTTAATTGAAGATGGAATTAATAGATCAACATACTAAAAAAATTATGGAAGGCTGCAAGGAACGCGCACTTGATGCCGGGCTTAAGTTCGATAAAGCAACTCTCGAATACATGGTAACCAACACAGACTTGCTTGAGCTTTCTCCGAAGAACATGATTCCAACTTTGTATGATTACTGGCTTCAGGAAATTGAAGTACTTCGAAGCAAAGGTGAATATGAATATTATCCGAACAATCCTTTTGAAACTGTAATAAACACCCGCCCGGCTATTTCGTTTTACAATAACGAGAATCCCGACTGGATGAACGTGATGATCTTTTATCATGTAATTGCTCATATTGATTTTTTCCAGAATAATAAATTCTTCGAGCATACATGGGATTATGATTTTAAAGAGAAGGCGCTTACTGAGAAAAGAATTATCTCAAAACTTCACGCTCAGAAAGGAAGAGCTGTTGATTATATAATCGAGTTCACCCGCGGCATTGATAATCTTGTCGGTTACTTCGATTCGCTAAAGGACAAAGATGAAATTGATTTGTTCAAACTGCCGGACCAGATTGATTTTTATTTCAATTACTTTCTTCAGGATAGAAGCCAATTCAGCATGCAGAATTATCTTGAAGAAATTGAAAGATACAATTTAACCGAAGAGACTGAGTTAAAATCCAAAGAAGAAAATTTCTTTACGGAAATTTATTTGAAGTTTCCGGAGTTCGATGATCTATTTAGAAAGCATAAAAATGATAATCATCAGAACGGGGTTAAAGATCTGATTCAGTTCATTTTTGATGAAAGTACTTTTCTTAATAAAAACGAAAACATCTGGATGAAGACGGTTATTTCGATAATCCGTGATACCGGTCTTTATTTTTCGCCGCAAATCCGCACGAAGATTATGAACGAAGGCTGGGCGAGCTACTGGCACGAAAAACTTTTTTTGCAGGATGAAAGAATCCGTGGGCATGAAGTAGCTTTTGCTAAGGTAAATTCCTTAGTAACATCAATTTCTAAAGTCGGATTGAATCCATATGCTATAGGCTGGCGGTTGTTTATGTATATTGAAGAGATGTCTGATAAAGGAAGACTTTCCTACAATTTCAGAAAGCTGGATGATATTGACCAGCGCGAAAATTATAATGATTTAACTGGCAAAGGAAAAGATTTTATTTTCCACGTAAGAGAAAATTACTGCGACCTGACTTTTCTGAATACTTTTATCGATCAGGATTTTGTTGATAAGCATAAATTGATAGTTGTAGGGCAGCGGATAAATCCCGATAAGAATGTTCGAGAATATTATGTTAAAAGCCGGAGGGCGCAGGATTATAAATCGATGGTCCTGAACAGTCTTTATCACCCTCCGTATATTACTTTTTCTACTCAGCGGGACGGCTCGCTTTATTTAAACCACCGCTTCGAAGGCAAAGAACTTTACCGGGATTATATTCCGAATACTTTGATTGGAATTGAATATCTCTGGGGACAGAAAGTTTACTTAGAAACTATGGAGCTTGATTGGGATAAGATGAAATTGGATGAAGATAATGTAAGTTCCGATGACTTCTGGCAGCGGGAAAAAATGTTTAGGAAGGTTTTATATTTTGTTGAGAATAAAAAAGTAAAAAAAGAAGTTTTGAACTAACAGGTTTATGATGACAACTAAATTTGCAAGCGGCAAATCGAACGATATTATTAATCTACTTGACCGAAAGCTTAAAAAATCCGACGAAGGCTCGGTAATTCCATTCCATGATTTTTTAGCAAGAGCTCGTGAGGATCCGCTGCTTTACTTTAGGAATGTCTTTCAGTTATTCAGCGATATGATTTATTATTATATCGATATTGAAGATGAATATAAAGACGATCCGGAAAGCATTAGCTACAAGACAATTAATTGCGAAAGACTTTTTGTTGAAAACACCGATACTCCATTTTTTACCGACCTGCCGCTTGCAAACAGGCTTATCCGATTAGCGGATTCATTTAGAGAAGGAACTCAGCAAAATAAAATTTATGTTTTTATGGGACCTCCGGGCAGCGGTAAAAGTACTTTCTTAAATAATCTTTTAAGAAGGTTTGAAGAATTCACTCATAGTCATGAAGGAATAAACTACGAAGTACTTTGGAGGCTGGATCATCAAAAAATAGGCAGCATGCTTTCACCGCTTGTTAAAGAAGCGATTGAGGAATATTATATTAATAAAGGTTCTTTAATAAAGCCGCAGAATATAAATTCAGATATCCTGGAAGTGCCGTGTCCCAGTCATGATCATCCGGTATTGATCATTCCGAAAGAATACCGCGCAGAAATTCTTGACAAGCTTGTAAAGGATAATGCCCGTCTTAAAATCTTTTATAAGAAAGAATATGAATGGCTGTTTACCGAAAATGCCTGTACAATCTGCACTTCTTTATATGATGCTTTGATAAATCGTTTAAGATCGCCGGCAGAGGTATTCGATATGCTTTTTGCAAAGCGCTTTATTTTTAATAGAAGACTCGGATACGGGATAAGTGTATTTAATGCCGCCGATAAAGAGCCGGAAAATATTTTTTCTACGAATGAGGAACTGCAGCGGCAGCTTAGCTTAAGGTTCCGCAACAGCAATCTTGTACAATATGTCTTTTCGCGGTACGCAAAAACCAACAACGGAGTCTTTGCGATAATGGATGTGAAAGGTGAGAACGAAAAGCGCTTCCTAAATCTTCACGGAATTATCAGCGAAGGCGTTCATAAGATCGGCGACATAGAAGAAAATGTTAATTCGCTTTTTATCTCTATTATGAATCCCGAAGACCGGCAGAAAATCGTTTCGCTTGATTCATTTAAAGATCGGATAATTGAAATAAATGTAAACTACATTCTTAATTATACCGAAGAGGTTAAAATATATTATCATTCTTTCGGAACACAAATAAATAGCCATTTTCTTCCCGGGGTGCTTGAGAACTTTGCCAAGATAATTATCAGCTCGCGGCTTAACATAAACTCGCCGGCAATCTCGGAATGGATAGAGGATCAGTCTCTCTATTCGGATTATTGCGATGAGAACATGCTGCTGCTTAAGCTGTCTATCTATTCGAATAAAATTCCGGATTGGCTGACAGATGAGGACTACAAAAACTTTAATAAGAATGTTCGAAGGAAAATCATAAAGGAATCGGACAAGGAAGGAAAGACAGGCTTCAGTGGAAGGGAATCAATTTATATCTTTAATGAATTCTACAACTCGATACCGAGGAAGCAGGCAGAGAACGGTACCCCGGAAGAGCTCCAGGTTACGATGGAGGATATCCGCAAATTCTTTAGGAAGCATGAGCAGTATAACGAGAGGATTCCAAAAGGATTTATTGACTCGGTTATCCGGCTTTACAACTATAATATTATGGAGGAAATAAAAGCGTCGTTGTTCCATCAGAACGAGGAGCGCATCAGCAAGGATATTCAGAATTATCTCTTCTCCTCGAACTACGATTTGGGTGAGACACTTGTAAGCCCGTATACAAAGGAGAAGATTGAAATAACCGAGCAGTTCTTTAGTTCGATTGAACAGTATCTGCTGCCGCATGATGTATCCGCAAGAGCCAAGAAAAAATTCCGCGAAGAAACTGCTACCATGCTTGGAATTAACATCCAGCAGATGACGGAAGAAGACAACATTACCGGGACAGAGATTTATAAAGATCTGTATTCAACTTACATAAATAATCTGAGAGAGCATATCTTCCAGCCATTCCTTGAGTTCCCCGCGTTTGAAGCTGCCATTAAAGAGTTCGGTACATCCAAATTCGAAGTTTATGACAACCGCACTAAAGAAGAGGTAACATTCCTAATCAAGAACCTAATGTCTAAATTCAATTATTCAAAGGAAGGCGCAAAGCACGTTTGCCTTTATGTTATAAGGAATAAGATTGCCGAGAATTTTAATTAAGGAAGTGAGCGAGCGACGGGGTTCGAACCCGCGACATTCAGCTTGGGAAGCTGACACTCTGCCAACTGAGTTACGCTCGCAAATAAAATTTTTATAAAGAACCTGCGACATTCATTCCGATCTTAATCAGGGTGATACTCTGCCTTCGCCGGAGGCGAATCAGCCTTCGGCTGAAACTGAGTTACCGTCGCTTAATTTATATAAACACTGCGCCTCGAGTATTTGAACGTTGTAGTAATGAAGTAAAATCGCATATTCCATTATTCCAATTCTCCATTTTTCCGGGTGGTTGTTTAACAAAATAAATTAGAACAAAAATTCTTTAGGTTTAAATTAAGAATCCTGATAATTTATTCCAAGAAGATTATTCGCCGAAGGCTTTTTCAACAAGTTCTTTCTGCTGGCTTTCGGAGATTTTGTGCGAGCCCATTGCCGGGCTCGGACTTTCGAGTCTGCCAACGTAACGCAGTCGTTGTCCTTCTCCAAGGTCTTCCATCAGTCTTGGAACCAGAAATCCCCACGCTCCCATATTTTTCGGCTCCTCCTGTACCCACAAGACTTCCTTCGCTTTTACGTATGAAGATAAAATTTCTTTTATCTTTCCCGACATGTAAGGATAAATCTGTTCAACTCTAATTATTGCGGTAGTTGTAATCTTATGATCAGTTCTAAAGCGCAGCAAATCATAATAAACTTTGCCGGTGCAAATGATAATTTTATTTACAGAATTTTTATCCTCAATCGTTCTATCATCAATAATCTCATTGAACCAGCCGTTAATAAATTCTTCTTTCGGAGATTGTGCTTCATGGAGACGAAGCAAGCTTTTCGGCGTCATAATTACGAGCGGCTTCATCATTCTTCTTTTTATCTGTCTTCTAAGAAGATGAAAATACTGCGCAGGCGTAGTAACGTTGCATACCTGCATGTTTTCTTTAGCGCAAAGTGTTAAAAACCTTTCGAGCCGTGCGCTTGAATGCTCAGCGCCTTGTCCCTCGTAGCCGTGAGGCAGAAGCATTACGATGCCGTTAGGCAGTTTCCACTTTTCATAAGAAGCGACAATGAAGTTATCAATTATTACCTGTGCGCCGTTTGCAAAATCACCGAACTGAGCTTCCCAGATAACAAGAGCTAACGGGTCGGCAGTGCTATACCCATACTCAAAGCCGAGGACAGCGGCTTCCGAAAGAAGACTGTCAAGCGCTTCAATCTTTGCCTGGCTTTGAGAGATATGATTAAGCGGTACGAACTCTGCACCGGTATGGATATCAGTTAAAGCAAGATGACGCTGGCTGAAAGTACCCCGCACGCTGTCCTGTCCGCTTAGCCTTACAGGTGTTCCTTCAAGCAGCAGACTTCCGAAAGCCAGAGATTCGGCTAGTGCCCAATCTGCTTGAATCTTGTCGTCAGCAAGATCCAATCTTCTGTCAAGAAATTTTTTCAATTTAGGATGAACAGAAAATTCCCTTGGAACTTTAGTAATTCCTTGCAGAATATTATTAAGCTGTTCTTCAGAAATTCCGGTATCTCCTACAGGAGTAGCAGCCTCAACTTTCTCTTTTGAGACAGCCAACGGAGCGTCAGATTTAAACTCGATACTTTTTCTCTTGGTCTTATCGAATGCTTCGTTTAGCTGGTTGTAAACCCGGTCATTCATATTTTGAATTTCATCGGATGAAATCGCTTTGTTTTCCAAAAGCGCTTTGGAATATATTTCTCTTACTGAAGGATGGCTCTTAATCTTTTCATAAAGAAGCGGCTGTGTAAAGCCGGGTTCATCGCCTTCGTTGTGTCCGTGTCTTCTAAAGCCGAACATGTCGATGACGATATCCTTCTTAAAAATTTGTCTGTACTCAAAGGCGATTTTCGTTACCCACAGAGCAGCTTCGGGATCTTCGCCGTTTACATGGAAGATAGGCGCTTGAATCATCTTGGCAACATCGGTTGCGTACTGGGAAGACCGCGCTTCTTCGGGTGTTGTTGTAAACCCAATTTGATTGTTTATTATTATGTGAATTGTTCCGCCGGTTCTGTATCCTTTAAGCTGTGAAAGGTTAAGAGTCTCGGCAACAATGCCTTGACCCGCAAAGGCAGCATCGCCATGGATCAGCACGGACATAACTCTTCTATGTTCTTTATCTTGAAGCCTTGTCTGCTTTGCCCTCACAATTCCTTCCACAACAGGATCAACCCATTCCAGATGACTCGGGTTTGATGCAACTGAAACAGTAATGCTCTTTCCATTTCCGGTTTTATACTTTCCGGCAGCTCCAAGATGATATTTAACATCACCCGAACCTTCAATTGAATTCAAGTCTGGAATATCTTCAAACTCCGAAAATATAGATTCATACGACTTGCCGATAATGTTGCATAAAACGTTAAGCCTTCCTCGGTGAGCAATTCCCAGAACTACTTCAAGCATACCTGAATCGCTTGCGTCGTTAAGCAGCATATCGAGTACCGGTATCAATGTCTCGGAGCCTTCCAATGAAAATCTTTTATGCCCGATAAACTTGTTGTGAATAAAATGCTCGAAAGATTCTGCAATAATCAGCTTTTCCAAAATTGTTCTCTTTGTATTGAGATCAAAGTTCGGAATGTTCTTAACCGGTTCCATCTTTCCTTGCAGCCAAACTTTTTCAGCCGGGTTCTGAATGTGCATATACTCTATGCCGATTTTATCGCAATAAGTTTTTTGAAGTATGTCGAGAATTTCTCTAAGCGTGGCGGTTCTTAATCCGCTAAAGCCGCCGGTAATGAATTCTCTATCAAGATCCCATAGAGTTAGCTTGTAAGTCGCCGGATCTAATTCAGGATGATAAGGAGTTGGCGAGCCGATTGGATCGAGGTCTGCAATTAAGTGCCCCCGAACACGGTAAAGATTTATTAACTGAAGAACTCTTCCTTGCTTTTCAAACTCTTCGGTGCTTCCGCCTTTAGCAATAGTAGCCGGTTGAAAGTCGGTTTTCCATGTAAGAGGCTGTGCCGGTATTTTCAAGTCTTCAAAAATCTCTTCATAAAAGAAGTTGTTCCCCAAAAGAAGATCATGAATTTCTTTTAAGAATAAGCCGGACTCTGCGCCTTGAATAATGCGGTGGTCGTAGGTGCTGGTTATATTCATAACCTTGCTTATACCAAGAGTAGAAATTGTCGAGGGCGACATTGCCTGGTACTCTGCAGGGTATTGAATAGCTCCGGTAGCGACGATAGTTCCTTGACCAAGCATCAACCTCGGGACAGAGCTTACAGTACCGATTGTACCGGGATTTGTCAGCGTAATTGTTGTTCCTAGAAATTCGGAAGGATCAATCAAGCCTTTACGTGAACGGGAGACAAGGTCGTCGTAAGTTTTATAAAATTCGTCGAACGACATCAAGTTTGCGTTCTTTATATTCGGAACAATCAGGGAGCGGCTGCCGTCTTTTCTTTCAATATCAATTGCAAGACCGAGGTTGATCTTATTTCTCTTAATGACATTCGGTCTTCCGCTGATAATTGTAAAAGCGTTGTTCATTGCCGGGTTGGTTGTAATTGCTTTTACAATTGCCCACGCAATTAGATGAGTGAAAGAAATTTTTCCCAGGCTCTTTTTCTGGAGGTAATGATTTATAAGCGTCCGGTTTTCTTCAAGAAGCTTTACCGGGATCGCGCGCTGCGAAGTAGCAACAGGAATAGTAAGGCTGCTGCTCATATTGTCCAAGATTTTTGCAGAGCTGCCTGCGATGATTTGAGTGCGATCATCCTCACCTGGAACCGGCATTGGAATATTATCTCTTA
>JAJYIL010000583.1 GCA_021790055.1 Bacteroidota bacterium | reverse complement strand
AAAAATACAAACTTGAGAATTGAAAATTTGATATTGAGAATTTTTCAATGTTCAACACTCAATTTTCAATTTACGTCCATTTTGTACAAAATTTAAGGAAGAAAAGATTATACCCATATCACTTTTATCCATATACCTTTCATTCATTGAAGGATTACTTCCTAAAATTCTTTATAATTCTTTTATCTAATTTCTGAATATAACTTTTGTAATTGTCTTTTGTCTCTTCCATAGAGTCCCCGCCAAACTTCTGAAGAAAAAACTTAGCAAGACTCCACGCCACCATCGACTCTCCGATTACAGCGCAAGCCGGCACAGCAACAAAATCGCTTCTCTCCCTTCGTGCCTGGATAGACTTCATGAATCTTAAATCAACAGTTTCAATCGGGCTCATCAAAGTGGCAATCGGCTTCATTGCCGCACGGACTATGATTGGAAGCCCGGTAGAGATACCTCCTTCAATACCTCCGGCACGGTTGGACTTTCTTGAGAAAGAATTCCCTTTTAAAATTATTTCATCATGCGATTCGGAGCCAAATCTTTCCGCTGTCCTAAAGCCGGTTCCTATCTCAACTGCCTTTACAGCATTGATTGACATGATGGAATGAGCAATCTCCGCATCAAGCTTTTCATCATAGTGAATAAAGCTCCCAATGCCTGTAGGCACACCTGTAGCTACGATAAAGAAAGTACCTCCTAAAGTATCGCCGCGCTTTTTAGCAACCCGTATTTTATTAATTATTTTTTCTTCGTGCTCTTTCTCAAGAACTCTAACTTCACTTTTATCTGACTGCACAGACAAATCCCATCCCTTAAAAATTTTCGGAAGCGAGTTGTTAAAAAGATTTATTGAATAGCTTTCATTCTGATAAACTCCACCGATGCTTTCAACAAAGCTTCCAATGGATATTCCAAACTCCTCCAAAAACTTTCTGGCAATAGAGCATGCGGCAACTCTTGCGGCAGTTTCTCTTGCGCTTGATCTCTCGATTGAGTTGCGGATATCGTCAAAGTTATATTTTGATATGCCGACAAGGTCGGCGTGTCCCGGGCGCGGTATAGTAATCTTTTCTACCTGGGATTTCTTTTTATCCGGTGTCATCTTTTCAATCCAGTTCTCCCAATCCCTGTTCCTTATTAAAAGCGAAATGGGAGAGCCCAAGGTTTTCTGGAATCTTATACCCGAAAGAATTTCCGCAGTATCGGTTTCAATTTTCATTCTTGCCCCTCTGCCATAACCGGCTTGTCTTCTTTTTAAATGAAAATTAATATAATCGTTTTCAATTTTTAGGTTTGAAGGAAAGCCTTCAACAATAGTTGTAAGCGCTTTGCCGTGGGATTCTCCGGCGGTAAGAAATCTAATCATTAAGTCTCCGTTGAATTAGTAATCCAAATATAAAAAAAACGCCCGAATGTTCGGGCGTCTTGAAATATATTTGCAAATAAATTTATTCAGGAATATCGAGACCAACGAACATGCTTGTACCCTTGCTGTCCCTAACTCTTAACAGCACGGCGGAGCCTTTCTTATCTTCAATTAACTTCTTGAACTGGCTTACATTATCAACCGGCTTACTGTCGGCTTCGGTTATTACAATGTTCGGCATAAGCCCTTTATTTTGAGCTTCACTATAGGACTTAACATCGGTTATCATAATTCCGTGATCGACTTTATAATCGGTTTCTTCCTTAGGTGTAAGATTCCTAACGCTTATACCGATATTGCTAAGCTTAACCGCGCTCGATTCAGAATTGTTATTATTTCCCGAACTGTTTTTATTATAAACCGGTTCGCTCTTGCTTTCATTTTGTTCTTTAAGAGTGACTTTCCGTTCTATCTCTTTACCGTTCCTAAATAGGGTAAGAGTAATAGTCGATCCTGCAGTTTTAGTTGCAACTATTTCTTGCAAGCTGTTTGCGCTTGTTACCGGCTTGCCATTTACTTTAAGAATAACATCACCAGGCTTAATGTCTACTTTGGAAGCTGCGCCACCGGGGACTATACTTTGAATCATCGCTCCTGTAGGTTTAACCAATCCAAGAGATTTTGCCATAGCGTCGTCAACATCGCTTATCTTAACTCCGATGTATCCTCTCTCTACTTTTCCGTAAGCTATTAATTGTTTTGCAACTGTCTTTGCAAGGTTAATAGGAATAGCAAAGCCGTAACCGATAAAACTATCCGTTCCCCGTGTGGCAATAGCTGCATTAATACCGATGACTGAGCCTGATAAGTCAACAAGCGCACCTCCGCTGTTGCCGGGATTAATCGGTGCATCTGTTTGAATGTAATCTTCAATACCGTAGCCGCTGCCGACATCATTCAAGCCTAATTGACCTCTGCCGAGTGCGCCAATTATTCCTGCTGTAACTGTATTTGTTAAATCTGATAGCGGGTTGCCGATTGCCATTACCCATTGCCCAACCTTTAGGCTGTCGGAGTTACCGAGATATGCTGTCGGAAGTCCTGTAGCATTTATTTTGATTACTGCAATATCTGTTTGCGGATCAGTTCCGATAACTTTTGCCGTGTATGTCCGCTTATCCCATAAATCGACTCTCACCTTGGTTGCATTTTGAACGACATGGTTGTTTGTTAAGATGTAACCGTCCGGTGAAATAATAATTCCGCTGCCAGAGCCTTCTTCTTCCTTAGGCATGTTCTGGAACGGGAAAAAGAAAAAATCCTGATGCGGATTTTTTACTTTTGAAACTACCGTAATTTTAACTATTTGG
>JAJYIL010000582.1 GCA_021790055.1 Bacteroidota bacterium | reverse complement strand
GCATTCCAATTCTTCTTCCGGATGGAAAGTCATTACTTCGCGGCAGCAGTATAAAAATTCCTGCATTCCGCGGTGAAAACCTTTTACAGATTACTGAAGAGAACATAAACAAATGGGCAAATGAAGGCTGGGTTGATTTGCGCCCCACCAATATGCTTAAATGGCAGGATCGGCTTAAGGATTTAATCAAAGAAGCCGAAAGCATTCCTGATAGCGATACAAGTTCACATCACGTAAGAACAAAGGCTTACTGGAATAATTTCGAAGAAATCAACATAGGAAAGATTTGCAGCTGGCTGTTCATACACGAAGAGCATGGCACGAGAATGAAGGCGTAAATCATTATATGGCTGCATGTTTTCATGAAATAATGCGAACATGCATCCATTCTGTAAAATTGGTACAGCTGTTTGGCTTCTCCGCCGTCAATACTTGTAGATGTTTTCGTACCCGTTTTCTTCTAATTCTTTAGCAAGCTTTTTAAGCTCCTCATCGTCAAGAGCGTCTTGAATTGCGGGGAATAAAATCCATTCCTCCATTTGAACGTGAGTTTCCAGCTTTCTGCCGATCTTATCGAGTTTCATTTTAAGGTCATCTTTGTCCTTCAGCGAATTAACCAGCTCATTAATTTCATTATGCTCTTTAACCATTTTTTCCAGATGTTTATCCACCTTATGAGTATAACTTTTTACTAAAGGCAAAAGAATATTCTCTTCAATATAAAAATGATTTATAAATTCCTGTTCATGGAAATGAATAGTAAACCGGACCTTTTCATCAACGGTAGAAGGCATGCCTTCCAAGACTTGTCCGTCTTTTTTTATCATTTGCGCAAGCATTAAACCGTGAAAATGGTCGTGGGCAATTGAAAATAAATTTTTCCTTTTAGTCATATTTCAATATAGATCAAAAATAATTCAAACAAGCGAGACAAATATAATTATTCGCATCGTTGATCAAAGTGACTAAACTTATAGGGAGTGCATCCCCGGAAGGAATAATTCATTCAAGTGAAATAGTGAAAAATCAAAATACTCCTCCCATAGGGCGTTTACGGAACAGGAGGAGTATTTTTGAGCCATGACTAACTATAGGATTTAAACTTAGAGTTCCTGAAATATTTTCTCTTCCGCCTTTACTGCCTTTGGAAACAAAATATAATTTTCCAGATAAACATGCTTGTGCAAATCTTCCTCAAACTCTTTAAGCTCTTTGTAGTACGTGGTATAAGTTGTGCAAGCGTCAGCCGGAAGAGAATAATTGTCGGTTAATTTTCTAATTTGAAATAAGCTATCACCGGCGGAAGTATGCTCTGCTTCCATCATGCTTATAGGATTTTTAATTGTTCCGAAATACGGCGGCTCCGGCTTTGAACCGTTGTTTTTTATCTTTACAAGATATTTAATGTATGGAAAAAGAATTTCTTCTTCCTTCATCAAATGCTGCTTCAAATCCTTATAAACAACGGAAAAGATTTTATTGATTTCAATCGTCTCAGGATGCCTTTTGCCGTGAACTTGTGCAACTTTCTCCGCATGAGCCGAAATAATTGGGATTGCATTTCTTACATACTGATGATGGTTATTAACGATATAATCCGTTAGGAAGTCAAGCTCCCAATCATTGAACCTCAAACCATTATCATCCTTAGAAGCATTGCTGTTTTGAAGCTCGGAAAGAATTTCATCGGCATTTATACCTTTCTCTTTGCATGCCTCGCCAAGAGACTTATTTCCTTTGCAGCAAAAGTCAAGATTATGCTTTTCAAATACCGCTGCTGCATGGTGGTCTTTAGCTACAATTTGCGAAAGCGTTAACCGGTGGAAGGCTTCCTTTTCTGTTAAAAAAATATTTTCGTTGTTCATGATTTTATCTCCTAAAATTTATTTACGTAATTTCCATTTTATTTATTTAGCATAGCAAGCAAGTCATTGGTTGTCTGTTCTAAACCTTCGCTTTGGTTTATTATTACTCCATCTTTATCTAAAAACGTTATTAGATTCGAATGTGTAAAATTCCCGTTTGCATTTTCCTTGTATTTGAATCCAATTAGTTCCGCAAGCTCGGCAATATTATTTTTAGAGCCTGTAAGTAACGTCCAGGTTTTAGGATCAAGACTTCTTTCTGACGCAAACCGACGCATCCTCTCAAATGTGTCTCGATTAGGATCAATTGAAATAAGTAAGAAATGATAATTCTTAAGCTCGCCGTGCGGAATGGCCGCTTCAAGGCTCTGCATCTTACCAATGATGACTGGGCAAGCAGTCGGGCAGCTTGTATATATCATCGCAAGCACAACTTTTTTCCCTTCGAAATTTCTTAGCATTTCTTTATTTCCGTCCTGGTCTTTCCATTCTGCATTCAAAAGATAAATAGAATTGTCGGAGCGAGTAGCTGCCGTGAGTTCCATTATGCAGCAAGAATCTAAGTCAGCTTTTGGCGATTTAGCTACCCCGGCAAATTCTGCTTGGTGATTATCCTTTAATGAATTCTTATTGCTGCTGTTTACATAGGTAATCGCTGCAATAGCAAGCAGCGCTGCCGGTACAAATATTACTAAATAACTTTTCATAATTGCCTCGCAGGTCTAATTTTTAGTTAAATCCGAAACGCACCTAAAACCCAAATCATCCAGGCAGTAAGCAGGCTTCAAATTATTTCTGAAGCCAAACCTTAAGAAGGCTGCATAGTCCATCGGGTTATTAGCACTTGAGCCCGCCCCGCCGCAAGCAGAACCTGCCTGGAAGTCTG
>JAJYIL010000581.1 GCA_021790055.1 Bacteroidota bacterium | reverse complement strand
AAATGGGTTTCATTTCCAATCTATTTTTCTATTCGGCTCTTTTGCTAAACCTGCGAATGGTGATGATTTTGAATGGTCCGATATTGATGTTGCAATTGTTTCGGATGATTTCAGCGGCTCAAGGTTTGACGATAATAAAAGATTACTACCTTATGCTATAAAAGTTGATCCGAGAATTGAACTGCATCCGTTTACCGTAGCAGATTTTGAGAACTCTCCTTTTGCAAGAGATGAAATAAGAGCAAAAGGAATTATAATGAGTTGATGTAAAAACTTTCTTCATTGTCAATCTTTTTTTTCTTTTAAATATTGATTAATATTCAAAAGAGAATTTCAAATCGTGCTTTTCATTTCTTAAAAAATAAGCCTAGGGCTTACAAGTATGTCTGATTTCGTTCACCTACATAACCACACGCATTACAGCTTGCAGGACGGCGCCTGTACAGTCGACGGCTTAATTGAAGCCGCTAAGAAGAACAACATGCATGCAGTTGCTTTAACCGACCACGGCGTTATGTATGGCATTGCCGAGTTCTATAAGAAAGCAAAGAAGGAAGGCATCAAACCGATTATCGGAATGGAAGCTTATGTTGTTGCCGAAGGGACGCGGTTTGATAGAGGAAAAAGCGAGGATGCCGGTAATGATTTAAATGGTTCGCACGGAAAAAAGCGGGCGAAACATTATCATCATTTAATCTTGCTTGCAAAGAATAACCAGGGATATAAAAATCTTTCAAAGCTTTCGACGCTTGGACATACCGAAGGATTTTATTACAAGCCGCGCATAGACCTTGAGCTGCTGCGGAAATACAGAGACGGATTGATTTGCAGCTCTGCATGTGCAGGCGGAGTTGTGGCTGCCCATCTTGTAAATAATAATTATGACAAAGCCCGTGAAGTCGCTAAAACTTATAAAGATATTTTCGAAGAAGATTTTTATCTCGAGATTCAAGACCACAATATGGAAGTGGAGAAGCCGGTTCTGGAAGGCATGCCGAGGCTTTCCAAAGAGCTTGGGATAAAACTTTTAGCGACTAACGACTGCCATTATATTGAGCCCGACCATGCAATTGCTCATAACATTCTTCTGCTTCTTTCGGATAAGAACGGAACCGATTACAGGCAGCTTCGTTACGGCACAGACCAGGTTTATTTTAAATCCTCCGATGAGATGAAGAAGCTCTTCAAGAATTATAAAGGAGCTATTGAGCATTCGCTTGAAATAGAGGAGAAGATAGATGTAAACCTTGACAGCAGCGGATATTTTTTCCCTGTATTTCCGATTCCAAAAGATTCTCAGGCAAAAACTTTGGAAGAATATCTTGAGCTGCTCGCTAAAGAAGGACTTCAAAAAAAAATAAAAGACATAACATCTGAAGTTGAAGAACGATTCAACTTTGAGCTTGAGACAATTAAGCAGATGGGCTTTGCCGGCTACTTTCTTATTGTTCAGGATTTTATTAATTCATCAAAGCGAATGAACATTCCGGTAGGACCGGGAAGAGGGAGCGCTGCCGGAAGCCTTGTGGCGTATGCGCTGGGAATTACAAACATCAATCCCCTTACATATAATTTGCTCTTTGAGCGTTTTCTTAATCCGTCAAGAAAATCGATGCCGGATATTGACGTTGACTTTGCCGACGACAAGCGCGGAGAAGTTATTGATTACGTCCGGCAGAAATACGGAACTAAATGCGTAAGCCAAATTATTACTTTCAACAGACTTTCTTCTAAAGCAGTTTTAAGAGATGTTGCGCGTGTTCTTCAGATACCGATACCAACAGTAAACAAAATTACGAAGTACATTCCTTCCAAGTTTGGCAAAGTCTTTACGATTGACCAGGCGCTTAATGATGTTGCCGAATTGAAATGGGTGAAGGATTCCAAGGAGGAGGATATTCAGAACTTAATCAAGTACGCAAAAGTGCTTGAAGGAATGAACCGCAATTCATCCAAGCATGCAGCGGGAGTTGTAATTACTCCGGAAGACGTAAGCAACTATGTTCCGCTTGCAACTGCAGTCTCGCAAGATGAAGTTGTAACTCAATTCAACATGAAGGAGATAGAGGGCGCGGGCTTGCTTAAAATGGACTTCCTCGGCTTGCGCACTTTGACAATCATCCGTGATACTTTGACTCTCATCAAAAAAAATTATGATGTTGATATAGACATAGACAACCTTCCGCTTGACGATGAAAAGACGTTCCAACTTTTTTCTAAAGGACAAACAACCGGTATCTTCCAGTTTGAATCCGGACCGATGAGAGAGTATTTAAAGAAGCTTAAGCCGACGAGCTTGAATGATCTTTCTGCAATGAATGCTCTCTACCGTCCCGGTCCGATGGATTTTATAGATGATTTTATCGATGGAAAATTCGGAGTAAAAAAGGTTGAATATCTGCATCCGGTTCTTGAATCAATCCTAAAAGAAACTTACGGAGTTATTGTCTATCAAGAACAGGTAATTCAGATTGCAAATAAAGTGGGAGGAATGAGCTTAGCCGAAGCCGACATTTTGAGAAAAGCCATGGGGAAAAAAGATTTAAAAGCCATGGCTGGACAGAAAGAAAAGTTTATCGAAGGCGCAATAAAAAACGGTATAGCAAAAAAAACAGCAATAGAAATATTTGATGCGATAGACAAGTTTGCAAATTACGGATTCAACAAAAGTCATTCGGTAGCATACAGCTTTGTAGCTTACCAGACGGCTTACCTGAAGGCTCATTACACTGCGGAGTTCTTAGCAGCTAAC
>JAJYIL010000024.1 GCA_021790055.1 Bacteroidota bacterium | reverse complement strand
AGAGAATCCCTCTTCAAGCAACTGTTCCTTTAATAGATAGCACAAGGTTTCATCATCATCACAGACTAAAATTTTAGAATTTTTCAGCATTACACAATAAAATCAAATAGTTTTAGGTATTAAAGTTATTTGGAATAGAAGCATCGAATCTTTATATTTGTTGCCTTAAAAAAAGGGCGCGTAGCTCAGGGGTAGAGCATCTGCCTTTTAAGCAGAGGGTCGGTGGTTCGAGCCCACCCGCGCTCACAAGCCCGTGGAAACATTTTTTGTTTATATTCTCAGGTCTACAAAGCATGAACTTCATTATATAGGTCATACATCCAATCTCGTTGATCGGATGAAACGGCATAATTCAAACCGAAGTACATTCACCAAAGGGAAAGGACCCTGGGAATTAGTTGTATCCTCTCCATGCAAAACAAAATCGGAAGCATACCAACTTGAGCTATATTTAAAAAGTCTTAAGAACATAAATTACGCAATAGAGTATTTGAACGAACGAAATACAGGCTGGTAGAGCACTCCGATTTAATCGGAGGGGTCGGTGGTTCGAGCCCACCCGCGCTCACAAGCCCGTGGAAACATTTTTTGTTTATATTCATTCTTTTGAATGTAACTTTCGCTCTATTTTCACAATCCCGGTAAACCATTACTCAAACGACCTTTTATTTTCTTGCTCTGTCCTTAGTCATTAATTCCAATTAAGTCATTCTCAAACAATTGCAAAAATAGTTTAATTTAATAAGATTATAAACATTTTATTTTTTCAGATGGATCAACACTTTCTTAATTTACGTAAAAAATTGATTTAGTGTTCAAATTATATCAAAATATTTTCGTATTAAATTTAATACTTAATCCTAAAACAGCAAATCAAATACTATAAAAGATTCAAAGCTCCGGGAAAAATAGAGTGATAAGTGAATACTTGACTATAAAAAATTCACTTTTATATTTAACCGTGCATTCTTATTTTACTTTCGGTTTATGATTAAGGTATGCAAATATATTTACCGGTAATGATATGGGCGAAATAATATTTTGGACAATTATTAGAGTTGCAATTGTCATCCCGGTGCTCTGGATTCTGGAAGGATACATTTCGCAGCAGCTTTGGTGGCTTGTATCGACTTTGAGCATTTATGTAGTCATAGTTCATCCTGCGGTAATACATTATAGGCTTTTCAAATCGAAAAATAAGGATGTACTGGAATCAACCCTTTGCGCCACCTGTAAAAACTTTGACGAATCCGCTATACTATGCTTACTGCATGATAAGCACCCCACAAAAATATATCTTCCATGCGAAGGCTTTGACTGGGAACCGAAATCTTCGAGTGTTGACAGCGAGGATATTTATTCCGGGTAACTAAAAGCGACTTCCGTCAAACCATGTAATTAGGTTACTTCATTTCTGATTATATCCTACACAAAAGCATAGTTATACTTAAATCTTTCCTTGATTTTTACATCTACAATTTTAAATTACCACTCAACAAAAGGTGAACGCCGCATTCCTGGCTGTTGCGTTGAATTGCTTGATCAATGCTTGATCGAATACAGTTCTCTTTAAGGATTATAATTAATCTAAAATTATATTTAAGATGATTTATACTATGACGGAGATTTTGTATGAAACACACCTTGCTTACCATTTTAATTTTATTGCAGTTAATAAAATTATCCTTTGCCCAGGAAGTAACGACAGGTTTCAGGCGGATAACTTTCTTTAATCCTCTAAACCCGGGCAGCTTTTCATTACAATTAGGCGATATAGAATTAAGTTCTCATTCCGTCGTCACTAAAGTCGCATTCAACAAATTTTATAAACCGGATTCCATGTTTTTGCCGCTGAATAATGTATGCAGCTACCTTGAATCAGATACAATTGATCTACCGGAAGGGAAAACCTTATTATCATTTGAATGGAAATTTAAGAGCCTTAATATAGCAAATGTTTTAAGGGATGATTCTACACTTAAAATAGAGCATCAGGTATATGATATAGACATGAAAAAAACAATTTCAGTACCGCTAATTGTAAGGATTGCAGATGAAACCCCGGTGTATGATTCCTCTGCCTGGAGATTCAGGAGGGAATTTGTTAAATATGGAACGAGGACTTTCGAAATAAATTCCTCAAGAGAACGAAACATCGTTTTGAGAACAAATATAGCTTTGGCGTTCTGCTTGACGTAAATAATATAAAGTGCTACACGGAATACATAACAATAAGCTACAACGACAGCATCCACTATTTGCGAAACAATCTTTTTAAGAAGATGGTCCTTCTGAAATAACCCTCCTTATTCCCTTTGAGAGAGAGGCTGAGCTTGCCGCCCATATTGTGGTCGCTATGCGATATGCGGGAGTGAAGACTTAGTCTTTAGTTTCTTCAAGTTGTTTAATGAGCTTATTCATATCAGCAAATCCATTATTGATGAATTTACTGCTTCCGTCATTCGAAAAAATCACTGTGCTGGGGACTGTCTTTATGTTGAATAAAGATGTCAGCTCTTGTTCCTTAACCGCATTTACTTCAATTATATTAAAATTGTTATGCGCTTTTTTCAAATTATTTAGAACGGGCTTTTGCGAAACTCTGCACTGAACGCAGTCGTCAGTCCAGAAATATAAAACAGTAGGGAGAGCTGAATCCTTAAAAGAAATGTTCTCCGGCAGATAAAGCGGTTTTTTAATCTTTATAGATTTAAATCTTTTCTGGAAGATCAAAGCAAGAATAAAAAGTATTCCGAGTACAAAAATTCTTTCAAGCATTTTCGCTCCTCGATTCCGGTTTCGGATGAAATATTCCATGCTTATTTAATTGAAAATAAATAAAGCATCCGAGGCAGAAGTTTACAGTTAAATTTATAAACGCAAGTGCGAGTACAATTAATGCCAGTACCCATCCGAGTACAATCAGCTTTATCCTCAATACGAGGAATGAAACTGCAAGAAACACTCCGCCGAGCCCCTGGGCAAACTGATGCGGTGTGTTATCTTCTTCAACAACGTCGGGCTTAATTATTCCGAGAGGCTTTGCAGCATGCATATAAATTAATTTGAATAACCCCGCCTTCGGGAAAATTGTTCCAACCAGCATTACCGCAGCAGTAAATGCTACAAGCCACGGCAGGCTGAACAAGAATGCGGCTGCAGTTAGAACTACGATCGATCCTTGATTAAATTTTATTGCGCTTTTATCTAATTTATATTGATTCATTTTATAATCAACCTTTCTTTATATTTTTAAATTTGTTTATAATAATCTCAATTAATATCTCGGCATCGTTTTATCAATCTTCGCAGCCCATGCATCGATTCCACCCACAAGGTTTTTTATTTTCTTAAATCCGGCATTCTTCAAGAATGCAACTGCCTGCGCGCTTCTTCCGCCTACTTTACAGTGAGCAACTATCAATTTGAATTTTTTGCCCGTCAAATTCGCTGTGGTCTTCTTTTAGCTGCCATGCGGTTAAGTCTTTAGCTTTACCTTTTTGTACTGAGACAATCAAGTACAAAAACCACGGTAGTGCGTGTTCGGTATCGAACTGTGAAGGCTTTGCCGGATGGTCCGGATGTGAATGATAAAAGCCGAGCAGTTCTAGCTTTCGTTCGCTAGCAAGCTTTTCAGACTGCCTGTATTGTTACGGCGATATTAAATAGCGCCTTGCCTTGTTAACATCCTTTCCATTTTTGAACTCGAAAAATTCATGTACAACCTTAAAGCCGTTTAGAGTTTCACCGATGATTGCACCGCAGCATTCTTCGTTATAAGTCCTTTCACCGTGCTTTTTAATTTGATCAACAATATTTCTGCTTATCTTAACCATTCAAACTTCATTTATACTATTACCAAAAGTGCTCGTTTAAATATTTTAATCCGCTGTCCGGGAAAACCGTAACAATAATTCCGGGTTCAATTTTCTCAGCTACTTTCATCGATGCGGCAAGAGCGGCACCGCTTGAAATGCCTACCAACAAGCCTTCTCCATGCGCTAACCGGCTTACCATTTCATAAGATTCTTCGGTTGAAACCTCAATCGAATAATCCGACAAAGCCTCGTCATAAATTCCGGGGACTAATGCAGTCGGTAAATGCTTTAATCCTTCCAAGCCGTGAAGCGGAGAATCCGGCTGAAAAGAAATTGTTTTAATTTCCGGATTAAGCTCTTTCAATCTTTTTGAAGTGCCGACAAAAGTTCCTGTTGTGCCGAGCCCGGCAACAAAGTGAGTTATCTTTCCGTTAGTCTGTTGCCAGATTTCGTTTGCAGTTGTCTTGTAATGAGCCTGCCAGTTTGCCGGGTTGTTGTATTGGTCGGGGTAAAAATATTTTTCTTTATTACCTTCATAGATTTCTTTGACTACTCTCTGCGCGCCGTCTGTGCCTTCAAGCGGATTGGTAAAAATCAACTCAGCACCGTAAGCCATGAGAATCTTCTTCCTTTCGATGCTTGCGTTCGAAGGCAGTGCAAGCTTTACTTTGTAACCTTTAACTGCGGCAATCATTGCATATGCAATGCCGGTGTTGCCGCTGGTTGCATCAATAATAATTTTATCGTGAGTTAATTCTCCTTTTTGCTCGCCTTCAATAATCATGTTCAAAGCAGGTCGGTCTTTTACGGAGCCGCCGGGATTAAACCACTCGGCTTTCGCGTAAATTTGCATACGTGGATTCAATCCGGCTGTAATCCTGGAAATTTTAATTAGGGGAGTATTTCCAATCTTATTCAAAATTGAAAATGGATTTTTAACTGAAGCTACCGCGCCGGAGCTTTGTAAAGAATAGTCTCTATCTCTTTTCTTAAAATTCCTTATTGAAATATTCTCTTCACTTTCAACGATACTCATATTCATCACTTTAGTTTAAAATGAAAAACCCGCTGTCAACTTTCGCCGGCAGCGGGTTAAATTATCAATCTCTTTGTATTTAAATTTCTAATAGATTAAAACCGGGTTGATATTCCACTGCCCATGAAGCTTTACAGCAACAAGCGCATGTACAGCAACATCCGCAGATGGCTTTGTTGTTTTTGAAATATGTCCGGTTAAAATTCATTTTATTCTTATAATCTTGAAACAAATATATTCTATCTGGAAAAAATTATCAAGGCTCGTTCATGTGGATTGTTGTATGTCAAAGTTAAAATAGTAGATTATTTGCATGGTTTAGCAACTTGACAAAATATTTTTTGTTATAAATGCTGACAATAAAAACTTTTTCGTTTTAGTTGACAGTTATTGTTAATATTGAAATGTACACAAAAGCAACAATATTTAATCATTTAAAAGAAAAGAGCTAACAAGAACCAATTATGTTAGTAAGTTACCTTACGCAGCCCCTGGAGAAATGCAGCATTGGAATAATGGAATTGACCGAATTATTCCATTATTCCAGTACTCCAAAGAGTAATGTCCGCGTAAGGTGTGTCAGTAAGTGTAATCTTGTAAGCAAATAATAATGTAAATTTGGATTATATTTTAATTAGATAATACAAAATAAGATTCGATAAAATTCCATGGAAGAAAAGAAGCGGCTCGCAGAATCCAACAGCAGAAAAGTAAAATGGAAAATGTGGGGTCCGTATGTTTCGGAGCGCCAGTGGGGAACCGTGCGGGAAGACTATAGCGCTAACGGCGATGCATGGAATTACATTACACATGATCAGTCGCGCAGCAAAGCCTACCGCTGGGGCGAAGAAGGTATAGGCGGAATCTGCGATACTAAGCAGAGGCTTTGCTTTTCAGTTGCACTTTGGAATGGCAAAGACCCAATCTTAAAAGAAACTTTTTTCGGCTTATCTAACCAGCAGGGCAACCACGGTGAGGATGTGAAAGAGTATTTTTATTACCTGGATAACACGCCGACGCATTCCTACATGAAGATGCTATACAAATACACGCAGCAAGAATTTCCTTACAAGCAGCTAGTAGAAGAGAATGAAAAAAGAGGAAGGCTTGATTCGGAGTTTGAGTTGATCGATACCGGCATTTTCGACGAAGACAAATATTTTGATGTCTTCATTGAGTATGCAAAAGCCGGTCCGGAAGATATTTTTATTAAAATTACAATCTTTAACCGCGGAAAAGAAACGGCGCTAATAAATGTTATCCCTCAGCTTTGGTTCAGAAACACCTGGAGCTGGGGATACGATGCCTACAAGCCTTCGATGATCAGCTCATCAAAAAAGTTTATTGAAGCAAATCATCGCAGCCTTGGAAAATACTCTTTATACTACGATGGTGAGCCGGAGCTATTGTTCTGCGAGAATGAAACTAACTTTAAAAGATTAAACGGTTTAAATGAAGTCAAAGGATTTTTCAAAGATGGTATTAACGAATACATAGTCGAGGGAAATAAAAAAGCTGTTAATCCTTCAAACAAAGGAACCAAAGCGGGGGCTAATTACAAGCTCGTAATTGACTTTGGCAAGTCAGCAATTTTGAAGTTCCGTTTAAGCAGCAAACAGATTAAGCTTCCTTTTGAACATTTCGATTCTATATTTGAAGAACGGGAACATGAAGCTGATGAATTTTACTCCGATCTTCAAAAAAAGATTAAAGATGAAGATGAAAAAAAAATTCAGCGGCAGGCTTTTGCCGGAATGCTATGGTGCAAGCAGTTTTACTATTACGACATCCGGCAGTGGCTAAACGGCGACCCGGCGCAACCGCAGCCGCCCGTGGAAAGGATGAAGGGAAGAAACAGCGATTGGATTCACTTAAATAATGCAGATATAATTTCCATGCCCGATAAATGGGAATATCCCTGGTATGCATCGTGGGACCTTGCGTTCCATTGCATCCCATTTACTTTAATTGATACGGAATTTGCAAAGCGCCAGTTGAAGCTTCTTACAAAAGAATGGTACATGCACCCTAATGGTCAATTCCCGGCTTATGAATGGAACTTCAATGCTGTAAATCCGCCGGTACATGCCTGGGCTGCCTGGCGTATTTACAAGATTGACAAAAAGAATAATGAAGGTAAAGGTGATGTTGAATTCCTGGAATCGATGTTACATAAGCTGCTTTTTAATTTTACATGGTGGGTAAACAGGAAAGATAAAGACAACAGGAATATTTTCCAGGGCGGATTTTTAGGGCTGGACAACATCGGTGTTTTCGATCGAAGCGCTGAACTGCCTTCAGGCGGATTTATCGAGCAGTCCGATGCTACAAGCTGGATGGCGATGTACTGCTTAAATATGATGCGAATTTCACTTGAGCTTTCAACTCAAAAGCCGGTTTACCAGGATACGGCGACAAAATTCTTTGAGCACTTCCTTTATATCGCCGGGGCAATGGAGAATATCGGCAACCAGGATATTGAATTATGGGATGAGGAAGATCAATTTTATTATGATGTGCTGAACATCCCCGGGAAAAAAATTGAAAGGATAAAAATTCGTTCTATTGTCGGGTTAATTCCCCTGTTTGCGGTTGAAGTTCTGGAACCTGACTTAATGGAAGCTGCGCCAAAATTCTGGAAGCGCCTGGAATGGTTTCTTAATTACAGGGAAGATCTTGCCGGATTGGTTTCCAGGTGGTACGAGCACGGCTATGGTGAGCGCAGGCTCTTATCGCTGTTGCGCGGTCATCGCATGAAAATGCTTTTAAGAAGAATGCTGGATGAAAGCGAATTCCTTTCGGACTTCGGCGTCAGGTCGTTATCAAAATATCATAAAGACAATCCGTACAAATTTTATTCTGACGATCATACATCGATGATCAATTACGAGCCGGCAGAATCCGAGTCGAGCATGTTCGGCGGAAATTCAAACTGGCGTGGACCAGTCTGGTTCCCGCTTAATTATCTTATTATTGAAGCGCTGCAGAAATTCCATTATTATTACGGCGATGATTTTAAGGTCGAATATCCAACCGGCTCTGAAAATTATTTTACCATAAAAGAAATTTCCGAAGAGCTGACGAAGAGACTTATAAGAATATTTGTCCGTGACGGGAATGGTTATAGACCTGTTCTCGGCGAAATTAAAAAATTCCAGACCGATCCAAACTTCAGAAACTATATTCCTTTCCATGAATATTTTCATGGCGATACAGGCAAAGGGCTCGGCGCCTCGCATCAAACAGGTTGGACGGGGTTGATTGCGAAGCTGATTCAGCCGAGAGAATAAAATTAGTATTGAGCAGGGAATAGGGACTTTGCCGACATGTTTTAACTGCTACCAAAGAGGCATATTCAAAATGAGAAAAGAATTTGTTTGACATCAATCGATAGTGAAGCCTGTATTGTAAGGCGTTTTTTGTCGAGCATCGGAGTACAAACGTAAAACGTAATCGCTAAACGAAACGGGCTTCTTAACCGAAGCCGAATACCTTTTTGATCCCGGCTTGTTCGGCTTATGAAGTTTGAGTAAAGAGTTCCTTTATACTATATTTTCGATCAGTTTGTTTTTTCCAAAAGTATAATTAAGTTTGACTAGAAAAATTAACCGGGGCATTTATGAAAAAAAAGATTACTTTTTACGAAACGCACAAAGTCACTTCCATTCAAGATATGCTGATTCAATCGGCAACGAAGCATCAAAATAAAACTGCGCTGGAAGACTTAGCGGACACTCCTATAAAAAAAGTTACTTACAACCAGCTTCTTGAAAATGTGTTGAAGTTCGGAAGCGGATTGCAGAGGCTTGGGGTTAAAGAAAGAACTCACATTGCCGTAATCGGCGAGAATAGAGTTCAGTGGGCTATTGCTTACCTAACCTCGATGGCTTTTAATTATGTTATCGTTCCGATAGATAAGAATCTTAACATAAACGAAATCTTAAACATCATACACGAATCCGATTCCGAAGCAATCGTCTTTTCAGAAGCCTTCGAGTCGACATTCAAGGAAAGAATGCTCTCTCTTAAGAAGATGAAGCATTACATCAGCATGGACTTACCTGCTGAAAAAGACGGTATCCTTTCGATGACGGAAATAATTAATGCTTCCGGTGATGTTAGTAGTAAAGATTTGCCGAAGATAAATTCTGATGAACTAGCAGAAATTATTTTTACTTCCGGTTCCCTCGGCAGAGCAAAAGGGGTAATGCTTAGCCAAAGGAATCTGGCTTCGAACCTGATGGCTATGACAAGCCTTATTCAAATTGGACCTGAAGATAAATTTCTTTCTGTACTTCCAATTCATCATACATACGAATGTACATGCGGACTGCTTTGCCCGCTGTACTCCGGCGGCTCGGCGCATTATGCACGCTCGCTAAAAACAGTAGTAGACGATTTGCAGAATGTTAAGGCGACAATTCTTCTGGGCGTTCCCTTATTGTTCGATAAGATGTTCAAGAGGATTTATAAAACCATCCAGGAAGATAAAATTAAATCCAAAGTGGTTCCTCCGTTAATCAAGATTACAAATATAATCTCTGCAGTCGGCTGGAAGAGTTTTAAGAAAAAAGTTTTTAGAGAGCTGCACGAAAAGTTTGGCGGCTCGATCAGAATTTTTATTGCAGGCGGCGCCGCACCCGATCCTAAAGTTGCAAGAGGACTGCGTGAATTCGGTTTCAATTTTGTTCAGGGTTATGGATTAACTGAAACTTCGCCTATCCTTGCGTTGAATCAGCTCGAAAGTTTTAAGGATAATGCAGCTGGCATTCCGCTTCCAAATGTTGAGATTAAAATTAATAATCCTGCCCCGGATGGCGTAGGGGAGATTTATACAAAAGGCCCGAATGTTATGCTCGGCTATTATAATAATAACCGGTTAACAGCAAATGTTTTTGAAAACGGATGGTTCAAGACAGGCGACCTTGGATACTTTGATTCTGACGGCTTTCTTCACATAAGCGGAAGGCAGAAGAACATGATACTTTCTAAGAACGGCGAGAATGTTTTTCCGGAAGAAATTGAAGACTTGCTGAACCGAAGCACTTATGTACTTGAATCATTGGTGTACGGTGAAAAGAATGAAAAGCATGATGAGATAATCGCCGCACAGATTGTGGTAGATGCCGAATCGCTGATTGAATATTCTGAAGTCAATAATGTGAAGATAACCGATGAGCTTATTAAGAAGATTATCGGCGATGTTATTAAAGACGTAAATAAAGAGTTACCGCTTTACAAGCAAATCAAAAAGTATTATATGCGCGATAAGGAATTTGAAAAAACTACTACGCAGAAAATTAAGCGCTACCTGGTGGATTCACCCGTTAATAATTCCGGGATTGAAACTTAACAGTGGCTGGCTGCTGTGATGAATATAAAGTATTTCTAAGAGATTGAATTTTTATTTTATATGACTTAACCTGGAATAAGAATTGACAGATAACAAATCGTTATCTATAAATTGGTCTGAATACTTTTAATATAGTGCGAACTTAAGAGGTTTTTAACTATCAAAGTTAGAAAACATACTACGGTATTCGAACGAAAGATATTTCAATATGATTTCGGAAAATAAAATTGTGATAGGCAGATATGGACGAAAACTTGTATTGATGCCATATAAAATTATTGAAGATGTAATTACTCCGATAACAATTCACGCAACGACAAGGAAACAAGTTAATTTTAGATTAAAGATAGGAAGGTTTAGATATGAATAAAATGAAAATGACTTATTTTCATGAGGAAGATATTTTACATTTAGTAATTTCTGAAGAACACGAATCTAACAGCGTTGAAATAAGTCCTAAAATTACAGCAGAACTAAACTCTAAGGGAGAATTATTCGGCATAGAAATTTTAAAAGCTAGTTCATTTATAAGAGATTCCATTCTTGAAACGGCTCAGGCGAAAATGCTTGATCTAGGAGCGCATGTTAAGAAATAATGCGAATATTAATCTTAATAATTCTTCAAACTGGGTTATAAACCATCAACAAAGCAAAGGAGACGCTTAATAAGATGTTTCAAATGGTTCACACATCTCAACAGATATGAAGTCATATATCATAACCGTTAAATAAAATGGGAATGGTTGCAGTAATCTTTTTATAATTTGTTACGAACGTTGTGAATTCTTAACCCCAAGATTGTTTCAATTCTTTTTTTTATAATATAAAATACGATAAGAATAATCAATGCTGCTATAGAAATAAAGATAATGTTGTGGCCAACCAGATTAAGAACATATTTCCATCGCCTTCCGAAAAAGTAACCTACGGAAATAAAAACAGTAGTCCATATAAATCCGCCCGTGTAAGCGAAAAGAGCAAATTCCCACAATTCAAGCTCCGAAGTACCAGCGAAGATTGCCACAACGTGTCTTACGCCTGGAATAAAATATCCGATGAATAAAGCCCAGCGTCCAATCCTCTCGAACCAGTTGTGAGCCTTTTGCAGGTGCGCTTCGGTGATGCGAATGTAATGTCCGTATTTGATAAGAATATGATGACCAAAGGCACTGCCGATAGCATAGCTGATTGAAATTCCGGTAATGCTTCCAAGATATGCAGCGATAAAAGTTGGTATTAAATGCAGCTCACCGCTATATACAAGAAACCCGGATAAAGCTAAAAGAGTTTCGTCAGGTACGGGTATTCCGACTATACCGAACATCAGCAAAGCGAAAATCCCGAAATAGCCGTAATGTGTTATTAGGTGATGAAGTGTTTCCATTAAGAATTAAAAATGGAATTAAATAAGCTAAGTAATTCTTCTTTTGTAAAAGGTTTGGAAAGATAATAATCAAAACCATTGGAAAGAAATTTTTCTTTGTCTCCAGCCATAGCATACGCAGTAAATGCGACTATGGGGACGTCTTTATAATTATTTGAAGATTTTATTCTCCTTGCGGCTTCTATGCCGCCGATACCTTTCATGTTAATGTCCATAAATATTGTGTCATAGGCTTTTTCTGCGGAAGAACGAATTGCTTGTTCACCGGTTTCGACGCTGTCTATTTCACAAAGATCTTTTAAGAACAATTTCGTAATATCCTGCGTCGGTTCATCATCATCTACGAGTAAAATTCTTGGTTTAAAATTCTTACCGGCTTTATAACCCTTATTTTCAGAGGTAGGTATAATACGCGGTGAGTTGTTTTCGCTGTATTTAACAGCGGGAAATAAAACCGAGAAAGTTGAGCCCTCGCCAACCGTACTTTTCAAGCTGATTTTACCGTTCATCAGCTCAACAAATCTTTTTGTAAGAGTTAATCCCAAGCCGGTACCTTCGAACTTTCTGCCCCAGCCTTCGCTTGCCTGCCGGAATTCCTCAAAGATAGTTGCAGAATACTCTTTGGGTATTCCTATACCTGTATCAATTATATTGATGATTACATATTCGATTCCGTCTACGTAGCTCTTCTTTAATTGAATAGTCACCTTGCCTTTCTCGGTGTATGTAACGGCATTATGAATAAGATTATTCAACACCTGCGTAATCAGACTTTCATCCAGCAGAGCAAACAGCTTGTTATCCTCTATATCGGTTTCCAGTGTAAGACTTTTTGCAGCAGCGTCCAACCTAAAGCGTTCTTTTGCTTCTAATGTTTTTTCAGCTACGTTTATTGTCTCTAAATCAATTTCCTGTTTGTTCGCTTCAAGGCGGGCAAGATCCAATAGTTGATTTAATGTTCTCATAAGCCTGTTGCTGCTTCTAGTAATCGACTGAGCCATTACACTATACTCTTCGTTTTCCAATTCTGCCGAGAGTATGTTTGAAAAGCCAAGGATGCTGTTCATAGGAGTTCTTAATTCATGGCTCAAGCTTGCAAGGAAGTTGTTTTTAATGCGGTTCATCTCGTCCGCCTTCTCCTTCGCGATTATAAGCTCCTTCTCAATTTGCTTTATTCGAGTGATGTCTACCGCGGTTCCCAGAAAAGCGTCTTCTCCCTCAAAGCGGATCGGCACTGCCGAATAATAGATCCATTTTTCTTCCTTATCTTTTGTTTGAATTCTAACTTCTTTCATAGCAACGGAGCTTTCGAGACTTGATTTGTATCCGTCGCCGTTAAATTTATCCTTAATACATGGGAACATAAAGTCCGGTAATTTCCGGTTTTTTAATTCTTCAAAAGAATAGCCTATAACATTAAGTGCAACCGGGTTGGCATAAAGTGTTCCGGTATTATTATAGATAACGATGGCAGATGAAGTAGTCTCAGCCAGCATTCTGAATTTCTCCTCGGATTCCTTGAGAGAATTACTCTTTCTCTTTACTTGAATTCTCAACGAGACAATCCATGACAAAATAATAAGCAAGACCGCCGTCAGAATTAAAATATTTTTTAATGTAAAGACGGAAATCTGAGAAATAATTTCTACGTCCGATTTGCTTCTCGGATAAATCTCATAACCTAAACCCGGTTGATTGTCATAATCATATCTGCCAAGGGTGCCGGTTATTTTAATAATGTTTCCTACTTTTATGCCTTTCAGCAGATTTTTATCTCTCGAGAACCTGGAATTAAAAACCGAATAAATAAAATCGCTGCCTTTACTGTCGGTTACTTCGAGCAGTTCACCGCCGGAGTTAAATTTGATATTTATAATTCTAACCTTTGTTCTAATAAGCATTCCTTCATATTTATTGGCATTGGACAAACTTAAAACCACAGCTTTTGGATGCGGTAATCTTTCGGGACAGTTTATGACTTTAATGACTGGATCGTCCACCCCAACTTGCCCTAAATACTTGCAAACAATTCCCGAGACTCTTACACTCTCCCCGGTCTTTAATTTATAATTTGTTC
>JAJYIL010000023.1 GCA_021790055.1 Bacteroidota bacterium | reverse complement strand
TTTACTTTTTAAGCTCCGGCAAATTATTGTTTGAACAGGTTCGATTTTCCTTTTGCATTTGTTTATATAAGATGGCTTAGTAGTTTTCCATATTGATATTTCAAAATTACAACAATTAAAAGTACCGGCAATAAGAAATAAATAAAATCCGCTCTTCATTTTTCATTTAGATAATTTGCAGGAATTTTATAATTTTATTACCAATATATAAAATTCACTATATGTTTTAATTAATTTTTAATCAACTCATTTTTATGGGAGCTTGTAATGCTTGTTACTAAAATCAAAATTCCTGTCCAATTATTGCTGGTGTTCATTGCAGCGGTATCATTACCGTCTTTTTGTCAACATAATAATGGCGACGAAATAAATAAGAAAGATATGGACACAACTGTAAGCCCAACTGTTGACTTCTTTAAGTACGCAGATGGTACCTGGCTCAAAAACACTGAAATACCGGCAGCTTACCCGGCATGGGGTTCATTTTATATCTTAAACGATGAAAACCTGGATAAAATAAAAAATATTTTGAACGGACTTGAAAATCGTTCGGGTTTTAAAAAAGGCTCAAGTGAACAACTTGTAGGCGATTTCTACTTTACCGGAATGGATTCTGCAAAGATTGAGCAAGACGGTTATAAGCCAATTCAAAAAGACCTCGATGCCGTGGGCGCAATCAATAATTTAAAAGATTTTTATAAAGAACTTGTTAAGGTGCAGCTTGGTTTTTCAAATCCATTGTTTTCTTTCGGATCCGGAGCGGATGCTAAGAACAGCAATATGAACATTGCGCAGCTATGGCAGAGCGGGCTCGGTATGCCCGACCGCGATTATTATTTAAAGGATGATGAGAATACTAAATCAACAAGGGAAAGCTATCTTCAATTAATTAAGAAATCCTTTATGCTTATCGGTTATGACGAAGCTAAAGCTAAAAAGACCGCTCAGTCAATATTGGATTTGGAAACGCAGCTTGCAAAAGCCTCGATGCCGCGTGTTGAAGAGCGTGACCCGCACAAAATATATCATAAGATGTCTGTAAAAGAGCTTATCAGCCTTTCGCCGGAATTTGAATGGAATGAATATTTTGACGTGATAGGAGTTCCTAAACCCGGAGAAATAAATGTTGCTCAACCGGATTTCTTTAAGGAAGTAAGTAATGTTGTAAAAAACACTCCGCTTAATACGCTTAAGGCATACCTTGAATGGAATATTATCCGCGAAGCTGAGCCGTATTTGAGCAGTCCTTTTGTAAACGCGAGCTTTGATTTCTTTGGTAAAGTACTTAACGGGACAAAGGAAATGCAGCCGCGATGGAAGAGAGTTCTTGGGACAATCAACAGCGGAATCGGGATGGAACTTGGAAAGCTTTTTGTTAAGAAGTATTTTCCGCCATATGCAAAGAAGCGCGCTCTACAGCTTGTTCACAACCTTATGGCTTCACTTAAGAATAGAATTGAGAAGCTTGATTGGATGAGTCCGGAAACTAAGAAGGCTGCTTATGTAAAATTGGCTGCATTTACTGTTAAGATCGGCTACCCGGATAAATGGAAAAGCTATAAAGGATTGGTCATAAACAGGGATTCATATTTCGAAAATGTCGTTAGCGCTTCAATCTTTAATACGAAAAAAGATCTTGCCAAGATAGGCAAGCCGGTAGACAGGAGCGAGTGGGATATGACTCCTCAGACTGTAAATGCATATTACAACCCGCAAAACAACGAAATAGTTTTCCCGGCAGGAATTCTTCAGCCGCCGTTCTTCGATCCGAAAGCAGACGATGCGATCAACTATGGAGGTATCGGGTGCGTTATCGGTCATGAAATGACCCACGGCTTTGATGACGAGGGTAGACAGTACGATGCACACGGTAATCTGAAAGATTGGTGGACTAAAAAAGACGCAGAAAATTTTGATAAAAGAGCCGAAAGAATTATCGATCAATTTGACAATTACATCGCTGTAGATACTTTACACGTAAACGGTAAACTAACTGAAGGCGAAAATATAGCTGACCTCGGCGGTGTTAACGTTTCGTTCGACGCCTTCAAAAAAACCGCGGAATATAGGAGCGGAAAGCCGATAAACGGATTCACACCGGCACAAAGATTCTTCCTTTCTTATGCTAATATCTGGAAGATAAAGACAAGACCGGAAAGGATGAGACTCCGCGTGAAGATTGATCCGCATTCGCCTGAACATTACAGGGTAGATGGTCCGCTAAGCAACACGCCCGGTTTCTGGGCAGCTTTTGATGTAAAGCCCGGCGATCCTATGAGAATGCCCAAAGATAAATTAGTCAAGATCTGGTAAGAATTCTCGATGTTCGATTCTGGATACTCGATAACAAGCTGATCGAGTATCCAGGATCAATTATCCTGTATTAAGCATTCTGGGTTTAATATCTTTCAAAATGAACATCTTCTTACAACTTTTTACACATGCTTACAACTTCATTTCCCTTATTTTTTGAATTCTCTCAAAAGAAATTTTTTAAATTATTATATTCCCGTTACAGAGAAAATGTAAAATGTTAATTCAAAAAATTGTTCAGGTTATAGGGGATGACAACCTGGAATAATATTTGAACTTACGTTTGCAGCAAACATGTCTACGCTTTAGGATCTACACCATTTTACGATACCGGATTTTCTTTTCAAGGTTTCGTGATTACAGCAACGACATTTTAAGATACTTTTGGATATTCTTGCTTAGTATGTAATTACATTTAGTAATGTTAACGCGCATGATTCCAAACGCTTAATAAAAAACGATCAATAAATTATTGGAGGTTTTCGATGTCAAGAGTAGTCAAGAACTTCAAGATCTTTACTATTGTAATAGGGATTTTGCTTTTATCTTTTACCAGTGTCTCATATTCAATACCAAGCTTTGCACGGCAAACCAATTTGCCATGCAGCACATGTCATTATGTTTACCCGGAGTTAACTCCTTTCGGAAGGTTGTTTAAATTAAACGGCTATACGATGACTGGCATTGCTACAATTCAATCAACATATAAAGAAGAAAGATCTAATTTAAAGCTTTTAAGCATGCTGCCTATCTCGGCTATGATTCAAGGCTCCCACAATAAAATTGCGACTTCAATTCCCGGGGTTCAAAATGATGTAACGGAGTTTCCCCAGCAATTCAGCTTGTTTATTGCTGGAGCTATCTCACCTAACTTCGGTTCATTCATCCAGGTTACATATGATGATCAATCCGGGCAATTCAGCCTCGATAATACAGACCTGCGCTTTGCCGACCATACAACACTTTTTGATAACGATCTTTTATATGGAATTACTTTAAATAATAATCCTACTGTTCAAGACGTATGGAATTCAACACCCGCATGGGGATTTCCGTACGTTTCATCTGCTGTGGCGCCGACACCGGGTGCAAGCCCTATAATAAATAATCTTGGAGGGCTCGTATCCGGGCTTGGAGCTTACGCACTTTATAATAATTTGATTTATGGAGAATTCAGCTTGTACCATGTTACCAAGCAAGGCGGTCCTATACCGGAAACAGTAGCAGATTCATCTATGACGCTTGCGGGCTATGCACCGTACTGGCGGGTTGCGATACAGCAGCAATGGGAAACGGATTACATTGAAGTCGGCACTTTTGGAATGGCTTCGCGCTTTTATCCCACAGGGATAAGCGATCCAAATACTGATAAATATACAGATGTTGGCTTTGATGCCCAATATGAAAAGACATTGCCTAACGGTGCAATTATAGCACACACTTCCTACATCACCGAGAAGCAAACCCTGGATGCAACGTACGCTGCCGGTGGTTCGTCTAATCCATCGTTAACTTTGAATGCGTTTAAGATAGATGCAAGCTATAACTTCCCGGTAGGTGTTGCTTTTTCATTGGGCTATTTTGCAACGAGCGGAGGAAGCGATGCAATTGTTTATACATCTGCACCGGTATCAGGATTCAACAACAACTCTCCAAATAGTAGCGGTGAAATAGCCCAGGTTACTTTTTTACCGTGGCTTAATACACAGTTCTCGGTTCAATATGTCTTTTACAGCAAGTTCAACGGTAGCAGTACAAATTATGATGGTTCTGGTAGAAACGCCGCCGACAACAATACTTTATATGTTGTCGGATGGGTTGTATTTTAATTGTAATCAATTATGGTAGAAACAAATGATAAATCTTAAGGAGATAAAATGAAATCAATTTATGTAACGTTCATTGCCCTGGCTTTTGCCTTTTTTACTCTAACTGAAGTAGAAGCCGGACAAATACAGAAAAATGCTAATTCTAATTACGTAGCTGTAGACTCAGCAAAAGTCAAACAGAAAAAGCCTTCCGAAGCAGAAGTTGGTATCGGACCTATCAAGGAAGTAAAACTTGGACCGATAAATAAAAGCATGGTAGCTGAAGGAAAGAAAATCTTCAATACTAAATGCTTTGCCTGCCACAGGCTCGATACAAAGCTGGTAGGACCGGCATTGAGACCCATAGTTAAGAAACTACCGCCGGTTTATCTAATGAATTACCTTCTCAATACGACCGAGATGCAGAAGAAGGACCCTCAGTTGAAGAAGCTTATTAAAGAATTCAATGGTGTGTTAATGCCTGATCAGCAGTTGACTAAAAAGGAAGCGCGTTCTGTGCTGGAGTATTTCCGGACTGTTGAGAAATAATTAATTCAACTTAGCAAGCCAACTCTTCGGAGTATTGGAATAATGGTGCAATGGAGTAATTACTCTATTCCATTACTCCAATACTCCTTTATTCCAAAATCCCGATTAAAGTATATAAGAATTTATTTTGAACAAATATGTTAAAGACAGTAATTAATTATATTTTTGTTTCATCTCACAGTGGGGATTACTCAAGCCATCTATTTTTAAATGACTAAATAAAATCTTTTTCAGAATTGGAAGCTAATCTTTACTTGCGCTAAAGGAATATTAATGAAGTTAAGATACCTGTTATTTCTGCTGACTGTGTTGGCATTTATAAATATATCTTGTGTTAATCCAAAATATAAAGATCAGAAACAACCGCCAGCGGACAACTCCGAGGCGTCAACGTTAAATGCGAAGCCGAAAGTTGAGGCAGCAGAAACAACTCCGCCGGCTGCTAATTCTAAATATCAATTCCCGAATGACAACGGTATCGGTCCTATAAAGAGTGTTACGCTCGGGTCGATAGACCCTAAACTTGTTGCCGCAGGTTCAAAAATATTTAATACCACATGTATCGCCTGTCATCAACTTGATACAAGATTAGTTGGTCCGCCGTTAAGAAATATAACCAAGAAGAATACTCCGGAATTCATAATGAATTATCTTTTGAATACTACCGAGATGCAGAAGAAAGATCCTATTATGGAAAAGCTTATAGATCAATACAAAATAATTATGCCGGATCAACAGCTTACAAAAGAAGATGCAAGGGCTATTCTTGAGTACTTACGCTCGGTCGGAAAATAAATTTCGCTTTCTTTTTTCATAAAGAATGGAACCGGTAATCCTTTTGTGGGTTGGAAGGGTACCGGTTTCTTTTCTTTTATTTTTCCCAAATTAAATATATCCTAAGAGGCAGACTTATGTTCACTAAAAGAACTTTTCATTTTAGCTTTCTATTTATAACCGCTATCTCTTTCTTGTTTCTTACAGCAGGATGGACTGCAACCAATTCAAATCCGCATTATAAAAAAAATGTTCTGCAAGGGAAAAAAGAAAAAACCACCGATAAGGTTTTTAAAAACATAAAGGTACTTAAAGGATTACCTGCATCGCAGCTGCTGCCGACAATGCATTTCTTCGAAGCCTCACTGGGATTCGATTGTTCAAACTGCCATGTACGCGGGCATATGGACAGCGATAAAAAGCCGGAAAAAAGAAAAGCCCGCAAGATGATTAAAATGATGGAAGCAATAAATAAAGATAGCTTCGGCGGCAAACAGGTTGTTACTTGCTTTACATGCCACCGGGGGCATGCAAATCCGCTTACAATTCCTGCTGTAATTACTTCAGCATCGATGAATGAAAAAAGAAGCGAAGAAAAGGATGCTGAAGAGGAGATCATTGTTCCAAACAGATTAAATACTCCTGAAGAAATTGTTGCCAAGTACCAGCAGGCTATCGGCGGTAATAACGCATACAAAAAACTGACCACTCTTAAATTTAAAGGAACTGTCGATAACGGTAACCACAGAACATCGAAGATTTCAATTATCCAAAAAGCGCCTTTATATTTTTATTCTTCTTTGACAACTCCATTTGGTACGATGGAGAAAGGCTATAACGGCTCAATAGGATGGATGAAAACCCCGCGCGGAGGGCTACCTCTTGAAGCCGGAGACGAACAAGATATTAAGCTTGCTGCCGACTTTTATGCACCTGTAAATTTCTTAAAGGATTATTCCGCATTGAAATTTAGCGACGTTAAGCTGCTTAATGACGATACTGTTTATGTCGTTGATGCGCGCTATTCCGGTATTAGAAGATTCAAATTTTATTTTGATGCTTATTCCGGTTTGCTTCTGCGGAAGATCCAATACGATAAAACTCTCCTGGGAGAGCTGCAAACCAGAACTGATTATAGCGATTACCGCAAGGTAAACGGAATTTTATTCCCGTTCGAGCTTCACGTAGCAGATTTCGAGAATAACATGGATATAAAATTCAGCAACATCGCCGCTAACACGCAAGTTAATTCAAATATTTTCAACATGCCTCCCAAATCAAACTAAAATTCGGTATGGTTTCATTATGGTATAATTGCATGACTAAAAAACATGCAATTATACTGAAAATTTCCGGAAAGCAACTCTCCGTGTTTTATTTGATTTTTTTTTTTATCTTTCAGTGTAAATAAAAATCATAATAATCTTAAAAAGAAGATGGGAGGACAAACCATGAGCAAGACGGAAGACAATTTGAAGACTGCTTTTGCAGGTGAAAGCCAGGCAAATCAGAAATACAATGCATTTGCAAAAAAAGCCGAGCGCGATGGATTTAAGAATATAGCTCGTCTATTCAGCGCGGCTGCACAAGCAGAAAAGATTCACGCCGAAGGGCACCTGAGCGCGATGGATGGAATCGGCTCCACGGAAGAAAATCTTAATACTGCTATTGCCGGCGAAACTTACGAGTATACCGAGATGTACCCACCGATGCTTGAAGCTGCAAATGCAGAAAACCATAAAGCCAAAAGGATGTTTGGCTATGCGCTTAAAGCTGAGGAAGTGCACGCAAAACTCTATAAGATGGCTTTGGAAGCGGTTGTAAGCGGCAGAGACCTCGGCGAAGTTGAAATTTACATTTGCCCTGTTTGCGGAAACATAGAACTCGGCAAGCCAACAGTAGACTGCCCGATATGCGGAACTAAGGCAGTTAAATATTTAGTTGCTTAGAAAAAATAATACTTGCTGGCATTATAACCTCGGTCATTCGAGCAATGACCGCTTTTTAGGCTTCGATTTAAAATACAGCGACGGTTTTAAGCTCGCACATTCAGGAACTACCGGTGAGAAGCAAAATTAAATTTGTTGAATCTCTAAAATTAATTTTGCATCTTATTTCATAAAGAAAGGATGAAAAGAAAATGAAATACACAGTTGAAGGAACGGACACAAACTTTGAACAGGAAGTTCTAAAATCGGATGTGCCGGTATTAGTTGATTTCTGGGCGCCGTGGTGCGGTCCCTGCAGAATGGTTGCCCCTATAGTTGATGAGCTTGCCCGGCAGTATGAAGGCAAGCTTAAAGTAGTTAAGCTTAATACCGATGAAAACCAGGAAGTAGCAATTAAATACGGGATTAGAAGTATCCCAACAATCGGGATATTTAATAACGGTCAGGTTGTTGACGGTGTTATCGGTGCAGTGCCGAAACACATGCTGGAAGGTAAGATAAAGCCGTACATCCACGAAATAAACTAATAGACCACTATGATGCATGGAGTTATGGGTATTAGAATGACGGAGTATTGGAAGGTCCCGTCTATTCTATTACTCTAATATTCCATTTCTTCGCTTTATCATTCAAGATGAAATCCAAATTAGCTTTCAATCCTTACTCTGTCTGATATCTCATTTGTATCGTCAGGCTTATAAGGGAAATGTGTGTTTAAAATTTTTCCGACCTCGGTAAGTCCGTGCAATATTCCCTTGCAGAATTCTCCTTTAACAAACATGCCTTGCATCTCATCCCTAATAGAATCCCAAACAGATTGTGGGATTTTTGCATTTATCCCATCATCGGCAAGTATGTAAAACTTTCTGTCTTCAAGTAGAATAAAAATAAGGATGCCTGTGCCATCCCTGGTTTTATTTATTCCCAGCCTGCTGAATTCTTCTTTGGCAAGATCAATTATGGATTTTTTCTTCTTTAGGAAATGCCGGTGCTCTTTTATAGTTACACAAATTTCTCCGGCAGTTGTCTTTTCAATTTCTTTTATCCTGTTAGTTATTCTAAGCAGTTCATCATCATCCAGGAAGTGATAGATCAATCGTTGTTCCATTTGCTTAGTCTCCGCGTTAAATCAATTTTTTTTTCTCGGATAAAAGTATGAAATGGAACGGTGAATAACAACCATAAAAACGGATACCCGGTATTTGATTCTCAATATTCGATTAAAATTAAATATCAAGTACCGAGCATCTCAAAAGATTTACTTATTACTTACCACAATATCCCCGCCGGAAGATCTGAGTACCAGCGGATTCCCGCCGTTATTAAGTTCAGCTTCATATTTGCTTGAAGAAATATTTATAACGTTTGTCGTAGGGAAGTTGCATTTAATATTTCCGCCTGAAGCATACATTCTAGCGTCTGCTGAAAAGTTTGCAGGGAGCTTAACTTGTACATCGCCGCCCGATGATGCCAGATCAATCCCGTAATTCTCACCGTAATATGTTAATGAAACCTCTCCACCCGAAGTATGTGCGCTTACCTTTCCGTTGCTTCCGTTTAACGTAATGTCTCCGCCTGAAGTTGAAGCGTCTACATTGCCGTTAAACTTGTCAATGTTGATATCTCCGCCGGATGTTTTTAGTTCGAGACTGCCGGAAGAACTAATTGCACTTACATCTCCACCGGACGTTGATACATAAGTATTACCATCCGTATTTCTCAGCTTAATGTCTCCGCCGGAGGAATGAAGACCTATCTTTCCTTCAAGACCGCTTAATAAAACATCGCCTCCTGCCGTGGATACTTTTACGTTGTAATTTTTCGGCAGCACTATTTCAAATTTTAACCTAATACCCGAGCCGAAGTTAAAGAAGTTCCATCCATCTGTTCTTTTAGTAACGACTGAAACACCTTCGTCGGAATTTTTAAATTTAATATGAACTTTTTTACTTGCTCTTTCATTCCCTAATACCTTAACGTAAACCTGAGGTTCAGTTGAAGTGGAGATTACAACATCGCCGGAGAATGCTTCCAGGTTAAAATCTTTACCCGGGGAAGTATTGAATGTCTTTTCTTCCAGGACGGAATAATGTGAATCGTCAAAATCCATGTACGGTCCGCAAGCAATTGAGCTAAAGCTTAACAGAACAAGGACGGCAAGAAGTGTTAACGACCTTCTAAATAAAGTTATTTTATTCATATTTAGTCTCCCGATAATTTTATTTGATTAGACTTTAAACTTTTTATTAGGTTACTAATTTTTTTGATGTTCAGAAATTAAATTTTCTATTAATTTGCCGCAACTTTTATTTAACTTGTGGTATAATGCATACTTGACCGGTAAAAGCATCACAGCTGAATACTCAATTCACAATTAGATTTCTGCTTGGCTCCAGCTTGTCCGAGATATGAGAAACTGAATAAGTAATTTCCTAGTAATTATTATATTTGTAAGTCATCACGATGGAATTTTAAATCATCTTTACTCAACTTATGAAAATATTTCTCCGGTTTTTACTCACACTAATTTTAGTTCTTTCTTTATTTATTGCTCCTAAAGTAAAAGCGCAGGAAAACGGCGCATTCGGTGCACCGGTGTTAAAATACACCTCGCTCGTGGGGCAAAGTGCATTATTAGCAGGTGGAAGGTTTGGCTGGATTATAAATAAAAGCTTTGTACTTGGCGGAGGTATTTACAGCGTTATAAGCCGGGTAAAGGCAAACTCAATCGATCCGGTAAGCGGGCAGGAATTTGTAATTGCGTTAAATTACGGCGGTCTGGAATTTGAATATGTTATGTTATCCGGCTTGCCGGTTCATGCATCCTTCGATATGCTCTTTGCCGGCGGCGGCTTAGCCATGAATGTATCGAATAAAAACGTTCCGCATACAAGCTTCTACGGGCAAGATCTACTTGTTTGGGAACCGGGAGTAAATATGGAGATAAAAATTATAGATTGGCTTCACTTCGATGCAGGCATAAGCTACAGGATTATTTCAAGCTTCAATAACTTTAACAACATTAGTAAAGATGATCTGCAGGGCTTGAATGGCGTAATAACTTTTAAATTTGGAAACTACTGATTCCGGCGTAAGAAAATATATGGCTATCAAAAAAGAATTATTGAAGCATCAACTTACATTTTTAAAATATTCTTTAACGGTTTTGATTTTATTAACCGTCATAATTTTTAATTGCAAAACGTTCGCTCAAGCTTTTCAAACATTACCTCATTCAGCAAATTCATCAGTACCGGATACATCTGATCCGAATGAATTTATCCCTCTTTCACAATTTACTTATGCCGGGCAAAGGCGCTACACCATGGACGGCTCGCTTCCGAGGCTGGACACCAAAATTAATCCGCTAAATACGTCTATTGTCGGCGGAATTTATCTCGGCGCAATTATTTGGCTTCACATTCATCAGCAAAATGCTTGGTGGAGCGGTCAAAGAGGTAAATTTCATTTTGAAGAAGACTGGGTGTCCGCTCTTCAGGTTGACAAAGCCGGACATGCTTACGGCGGATATATAACTTCTTATGTTATGAGCGAAGGCTTAATGGCATCCGGATTTTCATGGAACGAGGCGACGATACTTGGAAGCGCGTTCGGGTTTGCATATCAAACTTATGTAGAAACTGAAGATGGCTTTGCAAGAGACTGGGGATTCAGCCCATCTGATTGGTACTTCGATGCTCTTGGTCCGATCTTCTTTTTATCACAGCATTATGTTCCGGCACTTCAAAATATTACACCCAAATGGCAGTATGTTCCCTCGGAGTGGACCGACGAGCCGGTCATAAATCGTCCGCGTACTTTTATTGATGACTACAACAGCTCAACATTCTGGTGGTCGTTGGACGTCTACCATATACTGCCCGATAATTTAAAGAAGTACTGGCTGCCATGGCTTAACGTTGCAGTCGGCTACGGTGCAGATGCAATTGATGCAAAGATAAATCCAAATGGACCTCCCGATCAATTATCCCAGCGAAGATACATAATCGGTTTGGACTATAATTTAGTTAAGCTTTTACCGGACGGCGGATGGTTTTGGAATTGGCTGAGGCAGAGCCTGAATTTTCTTAAGCTTCCTTCGCCTGCAATTGAGTTCACACAGAGTGGGACTAAATTTAAGCTGCTCTATCCATTTAGAATAAAGTTTGGCGATTTAAAATTTTAAAGATGTAAAAAGTGTTTTTCAATGAAGACTATAAATTAGCTTCCGACGGCGAAGGCTTTATCATTAGAAAGATGAGCCGGTTTGAAATGCAATTTGCTGTTGAGATTGCGGCTAATGAGGGATGGAATCCCGGTTTATATGAAGCCGGATGCTTTTATGATACTGACCCTGATGGATTTTTTATCGGCACGTTTAATCGCACACCTGTCGGATGCATCTATGCTGTGGCATATGGAAGCGGATTCGGTTTTATCGGTAATTATATCGTCGAACCCGGCTTCAGAGGTAGAGGATATGGAATTCAGCTCTGGAATAAAGCTCTCGATTATTTAAAAGGAGTTAATTGCATTGGGCTTGATGGTGCAATTGCTCAGCAGAAAAATTACTCGAAGTCTGGCTTTAAATCTGCTTACAGAACTATCCGTTTCGAAGGAAAGCCTACCGGAATGAAATCGAATTCGAGAAAGATATTAGGGATTTCAAAGATTCCATTCAAATCTATTTTGAGATATGATAACAAATTATTTCCGGTTGAAAGAAATAGTTTCCTAAAGCGCTGGATAAGGCAGCCAGACAGCTTTGCATGTGGTTTTGTTGAAAACGAAAAATTAAAAGGTTACGGAGTAATAAGAAAATGTAAGCACGGTAATAAAATAGATCCCTTGTTTGCCGATAATACCGGAGTTGCAAAAGAAATTCTTATAAAACTTACTTCGTCCATCAAGGAAGAAGAACTGTATTACCTGGATATACCTGAGGTCAATCAGGATGGATTAAGTCTATCCGGAGAATTTAAAATGAAAAGAATCTCAAAAACAGTGCGGATGTATTTGGGTACAGCGCCGGAATTACCGGTGAGAAAAATCTTTGGTACAACTTCGTTAGCGTTGGGTTAAAATCTCCTGGATAAATGTGAATTAAAAGTTTGAAGTTTATCTTCAGCCTTTATAGATTCGCAGTCGTTCTTAGTGTTAGATGGGATATTTAATGCAAATCTAATAAATTCAAAATATCATAAATTTTAGGAGAGAAAGATCACGGGAATCTCCAGAAACATTTTATTATGGAGTTCCAAAAATCCATGGCTCCTTAATCACGTTCCGAACTACACTTTTGTTAGACGCGCCGTTAAACGATTCATGCCCGGCGAAGATCTTTCAGACGCTGTTGAAGCGACTAAGGTTTTTAACCGGAAGAGAATACCTACTGTCTTTACTCGTCTTGGAGAAAACATCACGCAGATGAGCGAGGCTGAAGAAGTAAAATGCCATTACATAGATATGCTTGAGAAAATAAGAGATGAAAAGATTCAAACCGAAGTCTCTCTAAAGCTAACCCAAATCGGGCTCGATATATTATTCGATAAATCGCTGGAATTCTTTAACGAAATAGCATCAGCGGCAAAAAGCTGCGATAATTTTGTTTGGATAGATATGGAAGGAAGTACTTACACAGATGTTACAATCGACTTTTACCGCCGCGCTAAAATGGTTAACAAAAACACAGGTGTTTGCCTGCAGGCTTACTTGAGTCGGACTGAAAATGATCTGAAGAACCTGCTTGACATCAATCCAAACATAAGGCTTGTTAAAGGCGCTTACAGTGAGAATGCGGAAATTGCTTTTCCAGATAAGCGCGATGTGGATAGAAATTATCTGAAGATTGCAAAAATGCTTTTAGCTCAGATAAAAGAGCATGACATAACTGCGGTATTCGGCACTCATGACTTGAAATTAATTGAAGAAATAGAAAGTTTAGCTGCGGCACTAAACGTATCAAACGATAAGCTTGAATTTCACATGCTGTATGGAATCAAGCCTAACGAGCAACTCCGTCTTGTTAATCAAGGCTACAAGCTGAAAGTATTAATCAGTTATGGAAAAGCATGGTACCCGTGGTACATGCGCCGCCTAGCTGAGAAACCGGCGAACGTAGGCTTCGTTTTGAAAAACTTAATCACCTAATAAACACCGCATGGTTGCATCCCGAAAGCTTTCGGAATGCATTCATGCCTGGGAAAAAAATTAGAGAAGGAATCTTTGTGTGATGGAAAAATCTAATCGACTTGAGTTGAGAGGCATTATGCCTCCAATTGCAACTCCATTTGTTAATGATGAAATAGCTTACGATAAGCTTGTAGAAAATATT
>JAJYIL010000580.1 GCA_021790055.1 Bacteroidota bacterium | reverse complement strand
TCTTCTATCCCGGAATTTATTAAATAATTTTTCCCGGCATCTTCATTGAAAAGCCTAATTAACTCAATGCAATCCCTATCGTCAACAGCAATCACCATGTCGGTGTTTCTTATATTATGAATCCACGGGACATGCTTATCGCCGATTCCTTCAATCCGATGTCCGCCGAAGCCATTCATTAAAAGAGTCGGGCATTGAAGTGCTTCCGCTGCAGCAATTTTAATTTGAGGAAATTTTTGTTTTAAGTAATCTCCGGCAGCAATTGTTCCGGCGGAACCAGTTGATGAAATAAATCCCGTAACACTACCTTTTTTATTTAATAAATTTTCAAAGACCTCTTTTATCGCATTTCCGGTTACTTCGTAATGCCATAAGTAATTTCCAAATTCTTCAAACTGATTAAAGATTTTTATGTCGCTTCTGCTTTCTTTAAGTTCGTTGCACTTGTCGAATATTTCTTTCACATTACTTTCACAACCGGGAGTAGCAATCACTTCACCAGCAAGCTTGCTAAGCCACTCGAATCTTTCTTTGCTCATCTCCTCAGGCAAAATTGCTATCGATTCACAACCGAGAAGAGCAGAATTGAAAGCACCGCCGCGGCAATAATTTCCAGTTGAAGGCCAAACAGCTTTTTGAAGTGTCGAATCAAAATTACCTGTTACAAGTGCTGGCGCCAGACATCCGTATGTAGCCCCAACTTTATGCGCTCCTGTAGGGAACCACTTTCCGGTTAACGCAATTATTCTTGCATCAACTCCGGTTAATTCACGCGGGAATTCTAAATAATTTACTTCCCCGAACCTGCCGCCAAAATCTTTCCGTTCATTCTTCCAGGTTATGCGAAAAAGATTTAAAGGGTTTACATCCCACAAGCCGACATTATTTAATCTTTCTTTTACCGATGAATTATTTTTTGAAGGGTCTTTCATCTGCTCAAAGGTTGGAAGAATAATCTTCTTTTCTTTGCATCGTCTAATATTATTTTTTCTTACAGCTTCGTTTACTTTTAAGTTAATCAATTAAAGCCTCCTTTTTTAATATTTTTTTTTCGAAGTATCCTGCAGCTATGGCTAAATCAATATTGTTGTCTATGTCGAGGCATACTCCTTCATCTTCTACCATGCATATTTTCTGTCTAAACTTTTTCAGTATATTCCTAAAATTAACCTCTTGCTCATCTTCCAATATTGTTTTTACAATTTCGGAATTAATTAAAACCGGATGACCTTTTTTAATTGGCTTGCCGTTATTACCTTCTGATGAGTTCAATAAGACAGCCGGAAGGAATACATCATATTTATCATCTGAAAATTGAAGTATCATATTGACAAATGTTTTAGCGCTTACAAACGGCATGTCTCCCGGAAGGATAAAAATGCCGTCTGCAGATTTACCGGATAGGCTTATGCCGCATTTTACTGAGGAAAGCATTCCGCTCAAATATTTTTTGTTTTCAATAACAATGATATTCTCTAAATTACCATTTATTAAGTCAGAATTGTTTTTAATCAATTCATTTAATTCTGAGTAATTGAAACCGCCGACTAAAATTAACTTTTCACAGAATTGTATCATAGAATTAATAGAATAAATAATCATCGGGATGCCATTGATTTTTACTTGGGGCTTCCATTTATTCATTCGCATCTATAAACCGGCTGAGAGAATTATTCCGTTAAATTTTTTGATAACTTCACTCATTACTTTACTAATTTCAATTTAGTTTCAGTTTCTTCATTATCAAATTCAAGTCAGGCTCGGAAGATTTCGGGAACTTAACCCCTCGGCAAGCCGAATCAATATCTTTCAAGCCGTTTCCTGTAAGCAGTATTACATAATTTTTATCTTCCGGCAATAATTCCTTCATCTTTAAGAATCCTGCAAAAGAGGCTGCAGAAGAAGGCTCGCAGAAAATACCGCTCATCTTTGAAACATAATGCTGGGCAAAGAGAATTTCTTTATCGTTGACTAATACAATTTCACCATTATTTTTTTTAAGATTCCGGACAGCTGAATAAGCATTGCATGCAACATCAACGCTTATTGAGTCGGCAATAGTTTTTGCTTTTTTCCCGCGGGTAAAACTATTGTTGAAAAATGCATTATAAATATAAGAGCTGCCTTTTGCCTGTACCCCAATTATTTTTGGGATAAAATTAATCAAACCCAAAAACAACAAGTCTAAAAAGCCTTTAATTATTCCGTCAACTACAACACCATCTCCGACAGGTACAAATACATAATCAATTTTCCTATTAATTAATTGAGAGTATAATTCGAACGAAGTAGTTTTTTTACCTTCAATTGTCATAGGGTTAAATGCAGTATTCCGGTTTAGAAATCCGGTTGCGCTGCTAAAGATCATCGATAGCTCAAATGCAGTGTCATAATTTCCTTTAATCGGAATTACTTCAGCGCCATATTGCAGACATTGGATAATTTTTGCCTTTGGTGCTGACTCCGGCATGAAAACATAAACCTTTTGCCCGGCTGATGCGCCAATGCCAGCCATCGATGAGGCAGCATTGCCGGTTGATGCGACAACTATTTCTTTCATTTTGTATTTCTTAGCAAAAGCCGAAACTAAAAACGAAGCTCTGTCTTTATATGAACCTGTCGGGTTAGTTCCGTCATACTTTAAAAATATTTTTTCCAATTCCAAATCTTTTTGAATATTTACCGCTTCGATTAAAGGTGTATTACCGACGGGTAACTTCGGAAAGAATTCTTTTTCAACCGGAAGGTAATCAAAAATATCAAACCCATTT
>JAJYIL010000579.1 GCA_021790055.1 Bacteroidota bacterium | reverse complement strand
TTATTGTCCCTTATGAAAATGTACCTTCAAAAAATCTTTTCAGCTTTCACTACCAATCTCTCAACTTCTCACAAGAAGCAGGGATGATTAAAATAGTATTACCGGATAAATCTGGTGGTTTTGAATATAATTTGGATTATAACCTTACCTTCGTATTTATGCTGCTCGATCCGAAAAGGAAAAGTGATAAGTACTTTCTTCTTGATCATATGGAATTGACATATAATATCACCCAAGATTTGGCAGAAATAAATATCGATCTCGATAAATCATTCTTACCTAAGCTAAATAAATATAAAAAGCTTGTAATCTATTTCTCTTCTTCACATGAAGTCGGTGGTAGACTTAAATATATCTGGTCAAATACCATTGCTATGGAATTCAATCTTACGGAATCTTGAAATCTTCCATCTTTGTACTCAATGTAACACTGTGGAAACTTAGCGTAACTCTGTGAAACTCAAATCCATTAGCTGCTTGCTCCCAACAGCAAGTACATACTCGTAATGCTGCTAATTACATATTTAAATGTCTTTCATTTCGATTAAAGAGAGAAATCTCGTAGTTTTCTCATCTGCTAAAACCGGTATTACAAATGCTGTTCATCTTACTTTTTAATCTGCTTAATAATTGACGCAAACAGCTCCGATCCTTTTCCCAAAATCATATGTTACTTTTAACCTTAGTTGTATATTATAATTATAATATTTTCAATATCTTAATATTATCGACATAAATTATTATATAGCATCAAATCCAAGTGTTTTTTAAGCCGGATTCCCTATCAACCTTAAGTAATAAAAGAGCTTTTTATGAAGTAATGTCGTATTACGATTCAGCAATTTGATAATAGCTTATCATAAATTTCTCATGCAGTCTTTGAAATTGAAATAATAATGCTCCGAATAACAGCGCTTGGAAGACATTCTTCCTATTTCTCACAAATGTACCGATAAATAATCTCCAGAAATATAGTCTTCCCTTCCCCATTATACCTGAATAATAAATTATTTTGGACAGTGTTATCGCATCCTTATAAGTCAATTCTTTCTTTATAGGATTTTCTGTTCTATGGTTTCCATAATAAGATAAGAATTGACTGGCACGGCTGTATACTCTTTGAGGGCTGTAAATATCATCAAGTATCTTTTTGTATCCGTTATATAAAACCATGTTATCCATTTTAGTAACAATGTTGGTCTTATTTTCATCAAAATCGAAAGGCTCAATCAGCCTGTTCTCAAGTCTTAGCTTCTTATTTAAATCGGTGCCCGGCGGAGCTTTTAATACGTTTACGGTTGCCATTACAATCCCGCTGTTCTGTATAAAGTCTATCTGGTCATCAAAAATCTTATCTGTATCGGTATCAAATCCAACTATAAACCCGCCTGTAACAATAAATCCTTTCTGCTGTAAAAGCCTTACATTTTCAAGCAGATCCCTCCGCAGATTCTGTGTCTTTTTACAGTCTTCCAGGCTCTCTGCGCTTACCGACTCTATTCCAACAAAGATATGCCTGAATCCCGCTTCAATCATCAAGTTCATCATCTCCTCATCATCCGCAAGATTTATTGTAACCTGTGTTGCAAATCCGGGCGCATATTTATTCCTTCTCCGCCATTCAATCAATGCAGGCAGCAGATTTTTCTTCAAGTCCCTCCTGTTGCCTATCAGATTGTCATCTGCAAATAATATCATCTCTGGACTGCCTGATAACAGAATCAAATTTAATTCATCTATTATCTGGAAAGATGTTTTCGTCCTTGGCTTCCTTCCGAATAATGCCGTAACATCGCAAAAGTCGCAATGGTAAGGACATCCTCTTGAATACTGGACTATAGCGTAAGCATATTTATTCATGTCTATTAGGTCCCAGTCCGGCAATGGCGACTGTGTTAAGTCTGCAAATTCCCCGGTCTTATAATACCTTTGTGGATTTCCATTACTAATATCATTTATAAATATAGGTAGAGTAATTTCTGCTTCATTTAGAATAAAGTGGTCTACTTCCGAAAACTTCTCATACTCATGGGTAAACAACGGTCCGCCTACCACAATCTTTTTATTAAATCTTTTACAAAATAGAATTGCCTTCTTTGCATATTCAGCCTGTACATTCATGGCAGATATGAATACATAATCAGCCCACTCAACATCAGCAGTTTTAAGATTGGTAACGTTAAGATCAACCAGTTTCTTTTTCCAATTGTTAGGCAAAAGTCTGGAAACAGTAAGCAGCCCCAGCGGAGGATAACTCGATCTTTTGGAAATAATCCTCATTAGTTGTTTCATTGCCCAAAATGTATCAGGCATCTCCGGATAAAGAAGCAAAATATTCATAATCAAGATTTAATATTTAGTTATTTATGAAATGTTCCGCATCAATAATGTTCGGAATTAAAATAGTAAAAATTATTCCATCTTCAAAAGTGAATTCAAGATAAGTAATAAGTGCGTGATGTATTTGTAATAAAACTGAACTGGGATTGCTTCATAAAAGTAATCTTCCATTTGAGCTCCCTCTAAATAAACTATGGAATAAATGCTTATCTAAAAACTGCCGTACACTTGCATTAATGTATCCGTTGACTAACACAAATAACATCTTTAAAATAAAAAAGAGGACCTCGGTAAGTCCTCTTATAGGGGGTGGGCAGAGACGGAATCGAACCGCCGACACAAGGATTTTCAGTCCTTTGCTCTACCGACTGAGCTATCTGCCCTTCATTTTTTTTGTCCGCCAAAATTATACAAAACGGTAATAATATCCAAG
>JAJYIL010000578.1 GCA_021790055.1 Bacteroidota bacterium | reverse complement strand
ACATCGTTATGATAATAGCCGGCAAAAAAGACATAGTGAACAACCAGATGGATTTCATGCATGAATGCGGCCTAAATCCGCATATAGTCGACGTCGACTGCATAGCCATAGAAAATATGTTCAATTTCAATTACCCGGAAGAATTCGACGAACTCGTGTCGATATTAAAAATTGGAGCGTCGGAAACCAATTTCCACGTCGTCCAGAAAGGGACCAACCTGTTCAGGAGGGATATCCCGATAGGCGGATTTAATATTTCCGAAGAAATAGCAAAAAGATTCGGGATAAGCTTTAACGACGCGGAAAACGTGAAAAAAGGAGACATGACCGGAAGGAGCGTCGAATTTCAGTCGAACTATTCCATTTACCTTAACATGATACTTTCAAGGATTACCGCGGAAATCCAAAGGACTATAGATTACTTCGCGGCCAATAACGACAATCAGTATCCAAAAAAGGTTTATATTACCGGGGGGTCAAGCAAACTTACCGGCATTGCCGAAGATATAGAAAATAAAATAAGACAAAAAGAAGAGTAAATATTCCCGAATAAGAATCTCTTGAGCTTGTTTTCTTAACAGCTTTATACTCTCCTTTTGTTGCAAGCACAATAGCGTCTATCCCGGCGGATACGCCGTCAAAATAATCGTTCTGCCTAAAATAAGGAATCATCACATTCCTAACAATCGAACTTGAGAGCGCATCGGTAAGTGCACCCTCCAAACCATAACCGACTTCAATCCTTGCCTTATGATCATCTTTCACAACCAGGAGCAGAACACCGTTATCGTTTTTCTTTGTTCCAATTTTGTTTTTAACCGACGTTTCAAATGAGTATTGTTCAAGCGGGTAGCCATTTAAAGTGGGGATCATCAGGAAGACAAGCTGGTTGGAGGTTGAGTCATCAAACGCTTTTAGCCGGTAGTCCAGTTCGCTTAATTGACCGGGAGTTAATGTCCCCGTAAAGTCGTTAGCATAGTTTTTTAATACAGGAAATTTTTCCTGCTGTGCAAATCCAATCGAAACAAGGAATAAAAATATAAATAATTTTTTCATCTGGGCTAAAACTCAACCTTCGGCACATTCTCTGCCCCGGCAACAGCCTTAAAATATTGCTTCTCCCTGAAGCCAAAAGAGTTAGCAATAAGAATACCAGGGAATACCTTTATCATTGTATTGTAGCTTTGCACAGCAGAGTTGAACCTCATCCTGGCTATATTAATCCTGTTTTCAGTACCTTCCAACTGGGATTGGAGCTCCAGGAAATTCTCGTTCGCCTTTAAGTCAGGATAATTTTCTACAGTTACAAGAAGACGAGAGAGAGCGCCGCTTAGCTGACCTTGAACCGCCTCAAATTTCTGAAACGCTGCAGGATCATCTAAAATATCTTTAGTAACTTTTATACTGCCTACGCTGGCACGAGCATCCGTTACCTGGATTAAAACACTTTTTTCAAAATTTGCATACCCTTTAACAGTATTTACAAGATTCGGAATTAGATCGTATCTTCTTTGATATTGACTCTCTACATTACTCCAGGCTTTATCAACCTCCTGGTTCTTATTTACCAAACCATTGTATGTTCCAATTCCCCAACTTATAAAGATTGCAACAATCAATAATATTCCCCCAGCAATGGATAATCCGACGATCATTCCTTTCTTCATGTAGCCTCCAGAATTTATTGACTTCAAATTTATATGAGTGCTCCAAAATTTATCCCTCTTGAGTATAAATAATACAAAAGGAATTTTTTTTACAAAAGAATATAATATTTTTTAAGAATTTATACTTCAAGAATATAATTTTTTAACACTATTTTAAAAAAAATCTTAGTTCAGGGTTTCAGCCCTTTGTAGCTAAACTGCAGATAGTTTAGCGCACTATTCGTTATTTTTAGATTTTCTTCTTCAGCAAACCTTTTAGCGTTTTGCAAATTACCATTGTAAAAGCGCAGCCACAGGAAATTGCCTACAGCTAACCCGTCGAAAACACGGTTAGCTTCAAATGCATTTACTGTAACGTATCCCCACAGAACATTCCAGCCCAAAGACAAAAGCCCGCTTAAATAATGCCCGGTATAAATTTGTCCGGCTCCGGGGATAAAATGGGAGATTAAGTCCGCGAAAAAAACAGAATACTTTTTCTTATCCACATTTTCACAATAGCCGCTTAACGCTTGATTAGTATCGGTTTTGCTGAATGCCGCCGAAGCCTTATGCCATTTGTCTGAAAAGATATATGCCCAGCCTTTCCAATAAAATATTACTTTTTCTTCGCTTTCAAATCTTTTATCTTTCTCAAGCGAGGTAAGCAAGTCAATTGCATGAGATGTTGTTCGCCGGAGAATATTGCAGCGAATAATTTGTAATTTAGACTCATAAAGTTCATCATTGTTCCCAGCATTCATTTCAGCAATTGTAAAATAAAGAATAGCATCTGAAAACTTAGCGCCTTGTTTATAAGACATGCCTATCATTTCATTCGCCTGGAATTTATACTTTCCTTTTTCATCAAAGAACAACAGCCTCTTGAATTCGGTTATTGCATCAAAGTACTGCTGGTTATTATACAAGCTGTCAGCATATTCAAATTGTTTTTGAAGATAATCTTGTGCAAAAGTATTTCCTGCAAAAAGGATAAAGGTAAGAAGTAAAAATATCTTTTCTACTTTGAATTTCATTTACTTGCAGAAATTAAGTTTTGGCAGAAAATAATTTCGACTATCTAAAAAAGCTTTAAGGTCATTTACAAAATCAAAATGAATCTTGGCATT
>JAJYIL010000577.1 GCA_021790055.1 Bacteroidota bacterium | reverse complement strand
CGTTAACCAAAAATCTTTCGGTTCTTCTCATATTGAATTGAACCTCGATACCCTGAGTTGTTGCATAATCTCCGTTGGTAAGTATCTGGTAGGGTCTCCAGCCGGTTGCAGCATCAACACCTTGCTGACCAAAGACTATCTGGTTGGCAATATCTTTATAGTATGCTGTAATATCAATCGAAGCAAAGTCAGCAATTTGCTGTGTAAACCCGATTTCGTATTGCGTAGTTCTTGTTGGTCTTAAATCCAAGCCCCACGGAGTTGAATTGAAGAATCCTGAGTTTGGATTGATAAAATATGCAATTAAATACGGGCTTGCATAGAGATTACTTAAGCTCGGTTGTTGAACGAATTTCCCGTACTGGGCATGGAACATAGTCATATCAGTAATTGGGAATGAAAATCCAAGTCTCGGGCTTAACGAATTGAAAGCCGGAACTTTTACTAACTGACCGGGATCTTTTACCATCGATGTGCTTGCATCATAAACAAGATTGGGATGAGACGGGTCAGCAAATGTATAGTTATCAGTATTAATATAATCGTATCTTAAGCCTGCATTAACAACTAAGTTCTTATATTCAAACCTGTCCTGAACATATACACCGGCAAATATAGGTCTATGCGGCGCAATTGAACCGGTGGAATAATCCGTAGAACCACTATATACATTTCCTAACGGATCATAACCGTAATTATTAACACCATTCTGTATTAATAACTGTGCCCAGGTTTTATTAGGATTCTGATTCTTTAGTGCAGAAAGGTTCGTAAGATTTCCTGAAGGCGTATAGTTCCTAATTGTCATAATCTGGATCTCGCCGCCTATTTTAATCGAGTTAGCCTTGTTTAATTGATCAGAGAAAGCTGCACTTAAATTCAAGTTATCAGTTTCAAATTTATTGAAATGTGCAACTCCATTGGGAGCTTCAACTAAAGGCATATTTGGTGCAGCATAAGTAAATGCCTGGAATAATTGATAAGGTAAAGGCAATTGGTATGGTCCAAAGTTTGTTTCATAAGGTCTTCTATACCACGGCACACCGGCATTAGTATTAGCCACGCTGTCTGAATAAGCAAAGAAATTGTCGCCGAGTTGAGGATCGTAGGTTTTTCCTTTGTTGAAAACGTAACTTGCGTTAGCTTCAATATAAGCGTTAGGACTTAGGATATGCGTAACCTTTAAACCTAAATCGCCATTATAATTATCTCTAATAGGAAGACGGTTATTATCAAACATCGTATAAATTCCACCTCCTAATCTTGCCCTATTAAATGTATAAGTACCAATTAACCTGACAATAGTGGGATTATAATCAAATGTTAAAGTGGCAACACCTGAATACTGATTGGAACCGCTTCCCGGAACAGGACCTCCTGGAAAATTTATAAGTAAACCGGTGTCTGCCGGAGTAACATTATCTGATACTTTACCAAAGTTGAATCCATTATACCCGTAGGTAGGAAATGGATCGGCTTGCGATAAATTATCAAATAATCCGTAAAGCTTTATATGATTTCCAGCTACCGGACCACTCAATGAAAATGTAAGATCATTATAACCGTATGAATATGTTCCAAGATTTTGTTTGCCGTTATATCTATTCTTGCTATTCTTAAAAGTCCAATTGTCTGTAATATATTGCAGACTGGCTTTAATTTGAGAACCGCCGGATTTAAGATCTGATTTGACGATACCGGCATTAGCGCCACCATACTCGGCAGTATAACCTCCGGCTTGAACTTGAATTTCTTCAAGCGCATCCTGAGGAATAAATATCTGCTGTGCCCTTGTGCGCGGATTAGTATTTACCAAAGTCGACATCGGGTTTGTAACGTTGGTGCCTTCGAGATAATAACCAACCTCATCCTGACGTCCACCTCTTACATAAATAACATTGTTTTGGCTAATAACACCTGGAGTGAGTGCAATTATATTCTCAATACCTCTAACAGGCAAGGATTGAATCTCCTCGTTTGTTGTAGTTCTAATGGCATTAGTATTACTTGCATTAACAAGTGGTCTTTGCGCTACAATCTGAACTTCGCCTATTGTAACTCCTTGAGCAGGTAATCTAAAATCAGTTGAAGTTGTAAGCGCAGCACTTACACGAATATTCGAAATTGTAACAGATTGATAACCGACATAAGAAGATCTTACGGTATAAACCCCCGGATCAAGATGCCTGATTAAATATTCTCCGTTAACATCGGTAGCTGCACCAAACGAAGTTCCAACTACCAAAACATTAGCGCCTATCAGCGGCTCTCCGGTCTGAATGTCCACAACTTTACCGGAAATATTCCCGGTAGTTTGTGCTACAGTGAGGGGTACCACTAGAAAAGCACATATTATTATAGTAAAAATTTTTCGGATCATGATTTTTCCTCCGTTAATTATTAAACTTTAAAAATTCAGAAAGTGTTTTAAGCGGATGAATACCGGGTATCCAATACACAACTCCGGTATATCTATAAGAGTTCATATAACCTCCTTGATGATTTATTAATTTTAAATAGATAGGAAACCAATGATGCATAATAAAACATTATAGGTTCCATTCAGTTTTATTATTCAACTTTGTATAAATGCAAGAGGAAATTTCAAGACAAGTGAAATTGTAAAAGTTCTAATCATACTCTCTCCAAGATTGTTATTTTATTTTGTTGATTGTTTTAGAGACCAGCCATCCAAAAATAACAAGAGCTGCTGAGATAAAAAGTAAACCCAAAAATAATTGAGGGAACCGCTGTGAAGATGAATGTTCCATGCCTTTTTTTT
>JAJYIL010000576.1 GCA_021790055.1 Bacteroidota bacterium | reverse complement strand
CCCCAGAGAGTTATTCCCTTTACTGCGGGGCTTGTCCATAATATCGGGAATATTTTTTTATACAATTGAAGCTGTGTATTATCATCCGGGGTTCCGGCATCGTTTATATTGCCTAAATCCATTTCAGATATATAAACCGGCAAGCCTGTAGCGCCAAGTCTTGCCAGGTTGTTTTTCAAAGTTGTGGTATCGGCATTTTCAAGTTCGAAGCGATGCCCCTGAACACCAATACCATCAATCAATCCTCTATCTTTTAATAGATTTATTATTGTAAGATAGTTAGTGGTAGCGGTATTGTCGTTTATGATACCATAATCATTAATTAATAATTTAGCATTGGGCAGGTACTGTCTTGCCAATTCAAAAGCCTTGATTACCCAGTCCCAACCGGTAGAACCGGCACCGCCAAGTGCCTTTTCATAATTAGCATGTCCGTTTAGTCCGTCCGGAGGATTATGCCCGGGCAAAGGTTCATTAACAACATCAATCATGTTTATTTTAGGATATCTTTCTCCAACCATTCTTATCCAGGTTTCGATCCATTTTAATTGCGTAGCAGAATCAAGAGTTGAAATCCAGGATGGCTGCTGCTGCCCCCAAATTAAATTATGATCCTTAAATAAGATATGATGAGCAAGGGCGTAGTTATATAAAGTATCCAGTGGAGCCCAGTTCCATTTTGTAGTGTCCTCTGATGTTGCAACAGAACCCCATTTCCCTTCGTTACCGGGGGTCATCTGGTTCCAAAAATTAGCAAAGTTATTATCGCCGTACGCACTTTTAACATTGCCTAAAAACTTAGCAGCTCCTTGCGCTAAAGGCGGACCAGGATAAAACTGGGTTGAATCAATAAAATTAGTTGCCTGACCGGATAGACCGTTATCAAGATCATTCACGGTAAAATACAGACTGGTAGTTGCGAAGGCAATCTTATCAATGTCTAATCCCGATTCTCTAGAACCTATCTGAAAAGTCTGTGTCAGACTATCCATATTCCCAACATAAAAAGAATCGACAGATTGATCGTAATGAAAGTTTTTAGTTACGTTGACCCATTTCCAAACTTGTGTGCCTAGCGTTCCAGGTCCATCTACTATATCGTTAGAATTAGTGAATCCTGAACTTGCTAAACCGTTTATCATAACCCAATCAGTGCTTGCAGTATCATTCTTTGCACCGAATCCTTTTCCATAGAAAAAGCTGTCGCTGTTATATCCGCCTGAACCTACTCGCACTCTAACAAAAAGGTTATAGTAACCGGTATCCGGAAAAGTTACCTGGTATGTTGCTATCCGGCTTGTGTCTTCCGGAGCTGTTAAGCCGGTAAAAGTATTTTGCGGAGTAATGTAAGTTAGGGTATCGGCATTGTCCTGCATAATGGCATAGTTGCTGCCAAGTACTCCGGATTCAGCTTGTACGGTTACTGGCTCTTTTGCTGCATTGGCATCTACAATTTGTAAGTTGTCTATCCATATGGTAACTCCCGTATCTACTGCCATGCTAAAGTGAATAGGTCCTCGAATTACAGTTTGATTATCAGTTACCTTGAACTGCAAAGAAAATTTTTGCCAATTCGTAGTAAGATTAGCAGGACGTAAAGCTGCGTACTCGGAGTATGAATAATTTCCTACCGTGAAATTCACTTGTGCCCCATTCTTTGAAGCTTTTGCCCAAATGGAATAATTATAGGTATCCCCTGGCTTAACGTGAATACTGTCCGCAATAGCTTGAATAGACCATGGATTAGCTCCAATACCATGTACTGTTACGCTTAATGCACGTTTCCCTTGTTCAACTGTATCGCTTACTATTTTAATTACCGGAGGCGGAGTTATTCCCGTATCAGATTGGAATACCCATCCCTTCACGGTCATGGAATCGACATTACCAACATTGGAATCCTCGAAGCCGCCGTTTGTTACAATAGGACCTGTGTACACTGGCGGTGGAGGCGGAGTAACAACCTTGGCTACAAGATTAACATTATCCATATACCAGGTAGCGCCGGAATTGTTTGTTCCAATTGCAATATAAACAGTATCGGAAAAAGTAGATATTGTTTTAGCTGCGAGGCTTATTCGCTCCCAGCCGGTAGATACACCTTGGGTACGATTGTAAGAATAATTTGTATCGGCATCAAGGAAATGATGCCCTGTTGGATTTGTTTGATATGCTGAGCCAATAATTAATTTATAGGTTAAATCTCCCGACTGATAATAAGCATCAAAGGTGAGTGAATCATAATCAGCAAGAGTCTTACCCGCCGGCAATACAAACATAATAACAGGTGCTGCCCCATAACCGGTTGAAGTGACTTTTAAAACCTTATTGGTGCTTCCCAATGGATCAGCAGCAATTATAGTTTTAATATCATTAGGACTATAACTAATGTGACCTATAGATGTAGAATCACCTATAGTAAAGCTTTCGAAATCCTGTGATAAGATACTTTGTGCTTTAATAGTACCTACTATCATAATAATGAAAGCAATTGTAAAATACTTTGAAATGGAAACAAACCTTTTCATTATACCTCCAATGAAAATATATTGTTTATAAAAGAAACTATTACATTTTTACCCGGAGTGAAATTCCTAATTGAAAAAAAATAAATTACTCCGGCAATATTAAATACCCTATAAAATTTTTGAATTATGCATCTCTCATGTTTTTGCTCCTTAATTGTTTGACATAAAGTTTATTATTATCTCCATATAGCAAATGAATTAATATCAATTTTTATATAATTGTATTTCGACAACAGCAACAGCAAAATTTCTTGACTG
>JAJYIL010000575.1 GCA_021790055.1 Bacteroidota bacterium | reverse complement strand
GATCTGAAAATACAACAAGGTCGGTGAACCGACCGTTTAAGTTTTGTCCTTCTTTTTCGATGCCTTCGAATTTAAATCCGAGCCGTTTAGGTATTGCCTGGCTTTTTAAATTTCCAACTGCGCACTTAATAATTATCCTGTTGAATCCCATTTCATTAAAAGCATACTCGATGCATTTCTTGCATGAGCGCGTCATTATCCCCTTGCCCTGGTATGATTTGCCGAGCCAGTATCCGATCTCTACTGCCATATTTATCTTGTTGCCGTTGTGAAAATCGATTAAGCCGGCGAGCTTGTTCTTATACCATATCTCAAGCACGTACCTTCCGGTATAAACGTTCCCTTGAGAAACAGACTGAATATATAAAATTGAGTCTTCAATTGCATTTGTCTCATCAACCCACGATAACCACTCCCTTAAGTAAATTCTTCCCGAATCAATAAGCGCAAATAAACTACCGGCATTTTTAATGTTCAGGTCCTTGAGAATAATTTCTTTATCAACTGTTAAATTCATTTCTAGTATTTTTGTCATATCAAATATAGCAAGTTGTAATATAAACGTTAATACATCCGGTAAAATTTTTTGTTCCACCTAAATTAAGATTCACCAAACAAGATTGACTTGAAATCACTCAAACTGGCAATTTCCTTTTTACTTAAATCATTAAGAGCTATTTTAAATGAGAAGATTTTACTCTTAACCGCGCGGAGGTAAAGTATGAAAGAATACTTATCTAAACTGGCAAAATATAATTCATGGGCAAACGAGCTTTTGACCCTAAGCCTGCGGAATCAAAATATAAATGATGAATCCGTATTGAAGCTTTTATCCCACATTGTCTTGTCCGAACAAATATGGATTATAAGACTGAAATCCGGCGACTATTCCGGAATGAACTTTTGGAAAACACTGCGGCTTGCAGAGTGCAACAGGCAATGGCAGGAGAATGCAAAAGCCTATTCCGACTTTATTAACAGCAAGCTTGAAACGGAATTTGAAAATTTAATTACTTACAAAAACTCCAAAGAGATTGAATATTCAAATTCAATTGAAGACGTGCTGACTCATGTATTTATGCATTCATCTTACCACCGCGCTCAGATTGCCAAAGAAGTAAGGCGGTTAGGCAAAGAACCCGCTTACACCGACTACATACAATTCATCCGTGAGACGAGGAAGATATAAAAGTATATTCTATTTGCGGTCAAATCATGCGCAAAGAGCATAGCGCAAAGTTACGCTATGCGGGCTTGACTAGCTTTTGGTATACGGAATACGTTTTACAAATTTCTTATCCCGTATTCCGAAACCCAATTCCATATTCTCGATTCCACGCCTACGAATTGATGCTCATTGGTCTATTTAATATTGAGGTAGTAATCCAAAATAATAATACCAGGCAGCAGCTTTGTTATCAGATAGAATAATCAATGCCTCGCTAAATAGCGAAGTAATGTCATATAATTTTGAGGTAGATGAAAAGCTATCTGCTTTCATAATCAAAAACGAGCGAGTTAAAACAAAAATCTTCGGTATTGTTCTGCCGCAATTATTTAAGCGAAAGAATAAAAGCCTAATCTGGATAAACAATCCGCAGTATCGCTTCGATATAGTTTCTCTTGAGTTGTACAACAAGATATTTCTAAAGGATATTCCGGTTTTCATCAGCAGCTGCAGTCAGGAGCTTGTCCAATTTTTTATAAAAAATAAATTTGAAGCTATTAAAGTTGGCAGGGAGGCGATACTTGATTTCAATGGGAATCAATTCGAAAAGGGGTCGCTAAAGGAATTGATAAATGCCGGTGAAAGAAAGGGAGCCATACAGGAAATTCCTTTTACGGAAGAAAACGCCCTGCGATTGGATGAATTCAAGAAGCTATGTGTTCACGGTCATGAGTCGCAGCTTAAGTATTTTTTTAACGATAAATTTATTCCCGCCTCCCGGTTGTTTGTATATATTGATGCTAAGGGAAATTGGCAGGGCGGGATAACCATTGTGCCGGAAGAAAACGGAAAAGTATTTACAGAGTTAATTCTGAGAAGAAAAAATTCTTTGAGAGGAACTATGGAAGCACTCGTGTTTAATATTTTTAAATTACTGCAGAAGGAAGGAGCTCATTCATGGAGCCTTGGCGAAGTTCCTTACGTTGTTTATCATTCCAGATTTTTTTCTAAAGAATTTTTTATAAACAACTCCGGCAGGCTAACAAGGTTCGCCTACAATTATTCTGGTCTCTATAATTTCAAGAATAAATTTTCCCCAAGATGGAACGACGTTTACATATGCTGCAAGCCGAAACTGACCATTTCAACTCTCTTGAAGATTTCATGGCGCAGCAACATGCTTAAGTTGATTTTGGAAAAGCCGTTTATAAAGCTTTCTGATTTCTTCAAGAAATAATTTAAAAGTTCAAATCATTTCCGAAAGCAATTCCTGCCTCGGATTTGCAATAACAACTTTATTTACGAGCAAGCCTTTATCGCCGACAACCTTCGCACCCGCTTCTACAGCGGCTGAAACTGCTGCTACTTCGCCGGTGACGGAAAAGAATGCCTTGCCTCCCAGCGCCATTGCAAGACGGATCTCAATTAGCTTTACGTTTGCCGCTTTTACCGCAGCATCGGCGCCTTCTATTAAAGATGCAACCGAATATGATTCAACGATTCCAAGGGCTTCTATCATTTCAACATTGTTGTGCCCTGAAATTGCCGGGAAGATTGTCCGGTGAACATTTGGAATTACAAAGAAATCAATCACTCCGAATCCGATGGTTTCGACGGC
>JAJYIL010000574.1 GCA_021790055.1 Bacteroidota bacterium | reverse complement strand
TGGGAAAAATAATTAGAGAAGGAATCTTTGTGTGATGGAAAAATCTAATCGACTTGAGTTGAGAGGCATTATGCCTCCAATTGCAACTCCATTTGTTAATGATGAAATAGCTTACGATAAGCTTGTAGAAAATATTTCTAAATGGAATAAAACCGGCTTGAGCGGTTACGTTGTCTTTGGCTCTAACGGTGAGAGCGCTTTTCTTACACGCGAAGAAAAGCTGAAGTTAATTAAATGTGTAAAAGAAAATAAATCAGCAGACAAAAAACTGATTGCCGGTACCGGCTCTGATTCGATTAAAGAAACAATATCGTTATCCAATGAAGCCGCCAAACTTGGGGCTGATGCCGCTTTAATTCTTACGCCTTCATATTATAAAAGCCAGATGAAAGGCGAGGCATTTATTAAATACTTTACCGCAGTTGCGGATGCGGTTGCAATACCTGTCTTAATTTATAATGTTCCAAAGTTTACAGGCGTTAGTATTGAGCCGGAAACAGTCGCAAAGCTTTCGGAACATCCTAACATCACCGGCATTAAAAACAGCGACGAGAATATTGCACATCTTTCGGAAATTATTCATTTGGCAAAGAAAGATTTTACTGCTTTGGTTGGAACAGCTTCAATACTTTATGCCGGATTAAGCGCGGGAGCGGTTGGAGGAATTCTTGCACTTGCAAATGTTGCACCTGATAAATGTGTTAAGTTGACTGAGCTTTTTCATCAAGGGAAGCTTAATGAAGCAAAAAATTTGCAAATGACTTTGTTAGCTGCAAACAAGGCGGTAACCGCAAAGTATGGTGTTCCCGGACTTAAAGCGGCACTGGATCTTACAGGTTATTTTGGCGGTATGCCGCGTTCTCCTTTAAGTCCGGTCAGTGAAGAGCAACGAAAAGATATTATTTCAATTTTAAAGAAATCGCAGATTTTAAACTGAAAAAAATACAAGAGGATTTTATTATGGAAGTTAAAACGTTTTCTCCGCCTGAAAGGATATTACTTGGACCCGGTCCTTCAAATGTACATCCGCGCGTGCTACAAGCTATGGCTCAACCGACGATAGGTCATCTCGATCCTGCATTCATCGGACTTATGGAAGAGATAAAATTTCTTCTGCGTTATACTTTTAAGACAGAAAATGAAATTACATTCCCGGTCTCCGGTCCGGGTTCTGTCGGAATGGAAACGTGTTTAGTAAACCTGGTTGAGCCCGGTATGAAGGTAGCAGTTTGTGTTAACGGCGTATTCGGCGGAAGAATAAGAGACATTGTTGAGCGCTGCGGTGCTCAGCCGATCGTTATTGATGCCGAATGGGGAAGAGCAATAAATCCTCAAAGGCTTGATGATGTATTAATATCAAATCCGGATATAAAGCTAACTGCATTTATCCATGCAGAGACTTCAACCGGTGCGCAATCAAATATAAAAGAGCTTACGGAGATTTCGCATAGGCATAGCTGCCTTGTTATTGCCGATACCGTTACTTCTCTTGGCGGCATTCCAGTAATGGTTGATGAATGGAATCTTGATGCCGTTTATTCCGGCAGCCAAAAGTGTCTTTCATGTCCTCCGGGATTATCTCCGGTTACTTTCAACGAAAGGGCTCTTCATGCAATTAAGAATAGGAAGACGAAAGTTCAAAGCTGGTTCATGGATATAAACTTGATTACAAGCTATTGGGGAAGCGGCTCGCGTAGGTCTTACCATCATACGGCGCCGATAAATGCGCTGTACGGATTGTACGAAGCTCTTCTTTTATTAAAAGAAGAAGGATTAGAAAATTCCTGGGAGCGGCATAAGAAGAACAGCGAAAAATTAATTGACGGTCTTAAGAATCTTGGTCTTAGTACATTTGTTAAGGAAGAAGAAAGGCTGCCTGAACTCATCACTATTAAAATACCCGATGGTGTTGATGATTTGAAGGTGAGGAATTATCTTTTAGATAAACATAATATTGAGATTGGCGCTGGTTTAGGCTCGCTTGCAGGTAAAATCTGGCGCATAGGCTTGATGGGATATTCATCCAACGAAGAGAATATTTCCAGATACCTGAATGGTATGAAAGAAGCTTTTAAAATTATGTAAGGTTAATTACGCATTTGATTAGCGCAGTACAGCTGCTAAAAGATTGTCTGCTTTTTCTTAGCTCAACCTAAGCCTTAGCCTAAAGAGTAAAATTCTTTCATCAATAGCCTTTCCTTCATCCATTGTGCTCTGTCGGTAGTTATTCCGTCAACACCAAGCATAAGTAACCGGCGTGCTTCTTCATAATCGTTTACCGTCCAGACAAATAATTTTAGCCCTTCGGATTTTATTCTATCAATTAAATCCTGATCAATCAGTTTATTTGATTTTAAGTCGAGACCATCGAGTCTATTCGCCAAAGTAGAAGATATTATTTCATCCTTATTTATTTTCCAGAATCGAAGTCTACTGCTTTCAGCATTTCTTAACCAAAAGACTTGGGAAGAAGAGAAATATTTTTTTACCTCAGAGATTGTCTTCAAATTAAATCCTATAATCTTAATTTGCTCTGAGCTGAGTTTACTTTTTTCGATATCCTTTCCCAGGTAAGGTATTATCTCTCGACCGCACTTTATTTCTATGAAAATCTTTTTACCGGCAGGAACTGTTTCTAGTACCTCTTCTAACAAAGGGATTCTCTGATCTTTCCATTGGTTCCCTTTAAAGCTTCCGACATCAAGCTGCCTTAATGAATTATAAGCTTGCGTACTTACCTTTTTGTAAATTCCCGAAGTTCTGCTTGTGTTTCCATCATGAATAACAA
>JAJYIL010000573.1 GCA_021790055.1 Bacteroidota bacterium | reverse complement strand
TTAATAGAATTCGGAAAAGTATTTGTTTTTTTACTGATTGCAATTGTTTTTGTAATAGTTGCACTAATCGCGGCAAAATTCATCAGACCGGCGCGTCCGACTCATGAGAAAATGCTCACGTATGAATGCGGTGAAAATCCAATCGGAACTCCGTGGGTTAAATTTAATATAAGATTTTACGTAGTAGCGCTTATCTTTTTAATTTTTGATGTTGAAGTTGTCCTTTTAATTCCATGGGCTTTAGTATATAAAGGATTTGGTCTTGGCGGATTTTTAGTCGGAGCAATTTTTCTCTTCATGCTTGGTTTAGGTATGGCGTACGAATGGCGTAAAGGTGACCTCGAATGGGTAAAGCCAAAAGTTATTCTTCCTACCTTAAAAAATGTGCAAGTTGATATTAAGGAAGATGCAGCCGCATAATTTTTTTACGGTAATTTATTAATAATTGATTACGAATTAGTTAGATAGATATTTATGAGTAGTTTATTAGACAAACAATTTAATGATGAAAATATCGTCATAACAAAAGTAGATGATCTGCTAAATTGGGCGCGGTTATCATCTCTATGGCAGGTAAGCTTCGGACTTGCATGCTGTGCAATTGAGATGATGGCTACTTCTGCTTCTCATTATGATTTTGACAGATTCGGCGTTATTCCACGCCCCTCTCCCCGCCAGTCTGACGTAATTATTATTTCCGGAACTGTCACTCTTAAAATGGCTACCCGGATAAAAAGATTATATGAACAAATGCCTGACCCTAAATATGTTATTTCAATGGGAAGCTGCTCAAACTGCGGCGGCCCTTACTGGGAACACGGTTACCATGTTTTAAAAGGTGTGGATAGAGTTATTCCGGTAGATGTATACGTCCCCGGTTGTCCACCCCGTCCCGAAGCTTTGCTGGAGGGGTTATTAAAGCTTCAAGAAAAGATTAGAAATGAATCACTCGTAAAGAAAAGCTGATGAAGACTACTGAAGAAATTTTTACAATACTAAAAAATAATTTCGGGGATGCAATTCTTGAACTGGTTACGTCCCAGCCGGTTGAACATTTCATTAAAGTTAATCCAATTGAAATCAATAAGGTTTGTCTCTTTCTAAGAGAAAATGAAGAATTATTGTTCGACAGTTTGATGAACCTATCCGGAGTCGATGACGCCAACGGGCAAAAGTCAGCCGACGAGGATGGTACTCAAATTATTTCAGGAGGTACATTAAGCGTTTTTTATCATCTGGAATCAACTAAACTCCGTCATAAATTAACCTTGAAAGTTTCTACGAATCGCGAAAAACCGGAAGTTGCTTCGGTAGAAAGTACTTGGCGGCATGCTGATTGGCATGAACGCGAAGCTTATGACCTTCTGGGAATTATTTTCCTTAATCATCCTGATTTAAGAAGAATTTTAATGCCTTATGATTGGGATGCCGGTTATCCTTTGAGAAAAGATTATAAGAACCCGGAATTTTATCAGGGAATGAAAGTTCCATATTAAATTTAGAATTTATCGGAGTTTTTAAACATAGATTTTTTTTATACCTGTTTTTTGTTAAGTGGAATTTAAATTATAATGTCTATAACAATAGAAAAAAATAAATCAGAACGTAAGCCCGGATTAAGAACCGAAGAAATGGTTCTTAATATGGGTCCCCAGCATCCCTCAACTCACGGTGTGCTAAGGCTTGAATTGGAACTGGAAGGGGAAATTATAACTAATGCTATCCCCCACATCGGTTACCTGCATCGCTGCTTTGAAAAACACGCAGAAGCGATGAACTATTCTCAAGTTATTCCGTACACAGACAGGATGGATTATCTTGCTTCGATGTATAATGAATTTGGTTATGCTATTGCGGTTGAAAAACTTCTTGGAATTCAAGTCCCGGAGCGGGTTGAATATATCAGAGTTATTATGGGCGAACTTCAAAGGATTGCCTCTCATCTTGTAGCTTTAGGAACATACGCTGTTGATATCGGTGCCTTCACCCCTTTTCTTTTTTGCTTTAGAGACCGCGAAAAAATCTTAAGCCTTTTTGAACAGACTTGCGGCGCGCGGCTTCTTTATAATTATATCTGGGTCGGAGGACTTTCTCATGATCTTCATCCCGATTTTGTAAATCAAACAAATGAATTTATAAAATATTTCCGCCCTAAAATTAAAGAATTAAATGATCTTCTTACAAAGAATAAAATATTTATAGACCGTACTGCCAACGTAGGTGTTTTACCTTTAGATGTAGCAATTAATTACGGAATAAGTGGGCCAAACTTAAGAGGAAGTGGTTTCAAATGGGATATTAGAAAAGACGACCCCTATTCTGTCTACAACAAATTTGATTTTGATATTCCGGTTGGCGAAGGTTTGATGGGAAAGGTTGGCGATTGCTGGGATCGATACTATGTAAGAATTTTGGAAATGGAAGAAAGCCTTAAAATAATTGAACAAGCTGTTAACAATCTTCCCGAAGGTGATGTTACCTCAGCTATTCCTAAAAGAATTAAGCCGCCTGTCGGTCAGGTATATTCCCGGGTTGAAAATCCCCGCGGTGAGTTAGGTTATTTTATTATTAGCGACGGTTCTATAAATCCTTTTAGAGTAAAGGTGAAAGGTCCTTCTTTTGTCCATCTCGGAGTTTTGAATGAAATTTTGAAAGGTCACATGATTGCCGATGTAATTGCAATTCTTGGAAGCATCGATATCGTTTTAGGAGAAGTTGACAGATGATTTACGATTTCTTTTTCAAATTGACAGGCAGTAATTTTCTGGCAGACTTAATCCAAAGCATTCTACC
>JAJYIL010000022.1 GCA_021790055.1 Bacteroidota bacterium | reverse complement strand
CTGGTTCCTGTTCATTTATCAATCCACAACATCCTTAAAAATATCAAAGCCGCAGGGAAGCCTTCTTTCATCTTCAATAATGCCGGATATTCAAAGCTTTACAGATGATAGGTTTATTTCTACTGAGATAGAAGTAATGAAAAGCTACAGTATAAGATATAATGTAGCAAGAGCATTGATAGACAGCTTTAAGGTTGTAAGCGTGCCTGACAGCTTCTATTTAATATTTAATCATAGTTTCCAGAAGTCGAAACTCTTAGAGCCAAGAGAAATTGTAAATGTGTTGAAAAAGGCGGTTAATATTGAGCAGAAGAGAGGGATTGATATTGTAGATATTTCAGTTGAATCTCCATCGGCATTTGAAGCAGCGATGATTGCAAACATATATGCCGACCAGTATAGACTCTTTGATCTTGAAATGAACAGGAACCAGCTTACGACAGTAAGAGAATTTTTATCGCAGCAGGTTGAGGACAAGCAGGCGGAACTTCAAAAAACGGAAAATTTACTAAGTGCATTTCAGGCTAAGAACGGGATAATAGCGCTTGATGCTCAATCGCAGGCTTTGATTAAGCAACTGACAGATTTTGAAGCTCAAAGGGATGATGTTGTTATTAACCTTGCCGGGACTAATAAAGTTTTAACGCAATTAAAAGAAGACCTAAGAGAGCAGGATCCTAGAATAGCTGCGTATGTTGAAAGTATATCGCAGCAGTCATCATTAAAGGAAATACAAGACGGCATTGCAAAATTAGAGGTTAATAAAGAAATAGCTTTGGCAAACAATCCAAATTTGGATAAATCAGCTGTTGTTAAGGATTACGAAAACCAGATAAATGCATTAAAAACTCAACTGAAACAAAAAGTTGAGGTAGTTAAGAAAGGATTATTAGCGAGCAATCCGGATCAAATAAAAGATTTAACAAGCAAGATACTTGACGCCGAAGTACAGTCGCAGTCATATTCAATACAGGCAGATGAATTAAATAAGATAGTTTCAAAATATGAGTCGCAGTTTAACAAACTGCCTTCAACTGCGATAGAGTATGCAAGCCTGGAAAGGAACCGGGAAGCGGCAGAAAAGCTGTATGCGTTGTTAGAAGAGAAATACCAGGAGGCAGTAATTAATGAGCAGTCACAGCCCGGAAATGTATTTATAGTCGATCACGGTATAAGACCATTCCACCCGGCAAAGCCAAACCGGTTTTTAATCGTGCTGATAGGACTGGTGTTAGGCGCAGGCTTGGCTTTTGGTTACGTATTTGTTAAGGATTATTTCGATAATACGGTAAAGACACCTGAAGATATTCAGAATAGAAACATAAATGTACTGGCATGGATACCGCAGATAGAAGGGATAGGTCAGCGAGATGACAGGGAGTTTGAATTTATAGTAGCCAAGAAACCGGACTCGATACCAAGCGAAGCTTTCAGAGCTTTAAGAACGAGAATACAATATTCTAAGTTAGGAAACGATGCTATTAGGACAATATTAGTTACATCATCTGCACCATCGGAAGGAAAGACGACGGTTGCTGTTAACCTGGCAGGAACGTTTGCTTTGACGAAAAAGAAGACGCTTATTATAGATTCCGACTTGAGGAAGCCGAGGTTACATACCGTATTCAAAGCGAATAAATACCCGGGTATGATTGATTATCTTTTCGGACAGGTAAATCTGGAAGATATAATACGTCCGACTGTAATTGAGAACTTACATTATGTGCCGTCAGGAACGATACCGCCAAACCCATCGGAGATGTTAAGCTCGAAGCCGATGCAGGATTTCTTAAACGACATGAGGAAAAAGTATGAACTGGTAATTTTAGATTCGGCGCCAATTATTGCGGTTACGGATTCGGAAATATTAGCTGCACTTGTAGATGCTACTATCATGGTTGTATCTGCTGAGAAGACAGAGCTTGACCTTATGATGAAAGCCTCGGAGCTTATAAAATCCGGGAGTTCATCCTTTATAGGTGCGGTGTTGAACAACTTTACTTATAAGAGCGGGTACGGCTCGTATTACAAATACTACTATTACTATTCAAACGGAACGAAGGAGAAGAAGGGCAAGACGGTGAAGATGAAGGCGTAAATTAGAAATCAAAGAACAGAATTCAGATATCAGAAAACCGGATCTCCAAGCCTTTGTTTGTAGAATTGTAAAATGAATTTAGCAAAGCCCGCGTAAAAAGCGCGGGTTTATTTTTTATAGGAATCGTCATTTAGATGGATAATTCATAGTGATTCTTTATATTAGAAACTTAGAATCATTGAGAATTATTAAATGTTCGATAAAAATCGATTAAAAAAGATAAAATTAATTGTTGCCGATCTTGACGGTACCCTTTTAACCAACGGCGGGGAAATAAGCAGTAGTTCAAAAGAATTCATCAAAGAGTTAAAGAAGGCTGGTGTTGACCTGTCCTTTGCTTCGGGGAGGCTTCATTCAGCTTTGACGGATTACGCGGAGCAGCTTGATATAAGAAAGCCGATAATCTCACTTGACGGCTCGTTGATAAAGGATTACCCGCGCGGAGATGTTTTATTTGAATCGTACGTTCCTGCAAAATATGTAAAGAAAGCTCTGGCGTATGCCGATAAGTTTTTGCTTAACGTAGCGCTCTGCCATTCGGATGCCATTTATTATACTGAGCATAACTCGGTGGTTCCAAGCATAACCGAAAAGTTCGGTGCGAGGTTTACCGAAGTACCGGAATACAATGGCTATATAAATAAAACGCTTGAGATAACAATGCTGAGCGACTTTAAAGATAATATAAAGCATGTACGGGACAGAATGAGCTTCCCGTATTCTTTCGGATTAACTTCTTCTTATTTTAGATCTCACAGAAATGAAGGGATTTATTATCTCGAAATCAGGCGGAAGGGTAGCAACAAGGGCAAAGCGTTGAAGAAGCTGCTCTGGTATTTGAAGATAAAACAAAATGAAACTGCAGTAATGGGTGACTGGCATAACGACATTTATCTATTTCTTCCAAAGGTATTAAAGGTAACCTTGGCAAACAGTTTACCGGAGCTTAAGCGGATGGCTGATATCCAAATTCCAAAAGACAATAACCAGGACGGTGCCGCTGAATTCCTGGAAATGGTGTTGAAGGCGAAAAGGCATTAGGTTTTAAGAGGTCGGATGTTGGCGGTCGGTTGCAGGCTGTGGGTAGTAAAATTTATATCCTAAAATATTTATAGCTACTGGTTTATTATATGTTGTCTGTCGACAGTAAATTTATTTAGCTCTAATTAAATTTTTAACCTAATAATCTCTTATGAGAAACAAGCGAAACATTTTCAGAAAGAATCCCTTATTTGAAAAATGCCCTTCTTGCGGAAAGTATAATACGCTTCATCGTTCGCACCTTCGAAACTTTAGGGAAAGGATGGTAAAGAATATAACTCCATTCAGAAAGTACCGGTGCGGCGATTGCGGCTGGAGAGGATATATGTCGACATTAAATTTATCCAGGACTTCCTTGCGGTTGATAATTTTCTATTTCGGGATAGTAGTGATAGTTGCCTGGCTAGTGAAGGAAATACTAACCAGGTTTATGCCTTAGGATTGACGGTTTCGATGGACGATTGATGAAGGAAAGATTGTGTAATTTAAATTCGTAAATCGACAATAGTAAATCCAAACGGATTTTATATTTATAAAAGAAAAATTTTTCATTTAAGATTTTAACAAAGGAAACTGCATGAAGGGAATAATACTTGCTGGGGGATCGGGATCGAGACTTTACCCGGTTACCAAAGTTTACAGCAAGCAGCTTACTTTAATATACGACAAGCCTCTAATTTATTATCCCTTGTCTATGCTGATGCTTGGCGGGATAAAGGATATTCTTATCATTTCCAACAAAGAAACGATACCTTTATACAAGCAGCTTTTTGATAGCGGTTCTCAATTAGGATTAAATATTGAATATGCCATACAAGCCGCTCCAAACGGTATTGCGGAAGCTTTTATTATCGGAGAAAAATTTATCAGCAGCGATTGTGTAACGTTGGTTTTAGGCGATAATATTTTTTACGGCAACCTGGAGTTCTTCTATAAAGCCTTGAAGAAAAATGTTAACGCAACAATATTCGGCTACCAGGTAAACGATCCTGAAAGATACGGTGTAATTGAATTTGACGGAGACGGAAATGCCTTGTCAATTGAAGAGAAGCCGGCGAAACCGAAATCAAATTATGCAGTACCGGGGATTTACATTTATGACAATGAGGTTGTAAGCATATCAAAGAATTTAAAACCCTCTGCACGCGGCGAGCTTGAAATTACGGATGTTAACCGTGAGTATTTGAAAGGTGGAAAATTAAAAGTTGAGAAGATTGGAAGAGGAGTTGCCTGGCTTGATACAGGTACGCCGGAGGCTTTACTGCAGGCTGCAAACTTCTTCGGTGTAATTGAACAAAGACAGGGTCTGAAAGTCGGTTGCGTGGAAGAGATTGCGTTCAGGATGAGTTTTATTTCGAGGGATAAGTTTGGGAAACTAATTAATTTAATACCTAAATCATCATATAGAAATTATTTGGAACGAATATTAAATGATAATTAGATACTCTGTATCACTGCGACTCCGTGGTTAGTGTTCTTTCACCATAGAGGCACGGAGACACAGAGAAAAATATAGACTATGAAAGTAGAAAAAACATTTATACAAGATTTGCTAGTAATTGAACCCGATGTATTTGGGGATGAGCGCGGGTATTTTTTTGAATCGTTTAGTTATAAGAAATATCAAGCCGGCGGAATTGACTTAAATTTTGTTCAGGATAATATTTCGAAATCAAAAAAAGGAACGCTGAGAGGATTGCATTACCAGGCAGGGGAAAGAGCGCAAGGAAAACTATGCCAGGCAATCAAAGGGAAAGTCTTAGACGTAGCAGTTGATATAAGATTCAACTCGCCCACATTCGGAAAATATTTTTCTGTCGAACTATCGGAAGAAAACCATTTACAGCTGCTGATACCCAAAGGCTTTGCACACGGCTTCTCGGTATTATCCGATGAGGCTGTCTTTCATTATAAGTGTACTGAATATTACAGCAAGCCGGATGAAAGAACGATAATTTATAATGACCCGGATTTAAATATTAACTGGCGAGTTGATAACCCGGTAGTTTCGGAAAAGGATAAGAAGGGCAAGCTGTTTAAGGATATTGAAAGGGATTTTTAACCGGGCAATTAAAACGGGGCAAAGAATATGCGGGCAAATAAGTCTGCATTGAAAAATTAAATTGATAATCTGATTTTAGGATAACAAAGAGAAAAATTGTAAAAAATATTCCCGCACACATCATTTTTTATCTCTTTTCAATTCTTTGTAACTTAGTGCGACAAAATATTTGGAGTAGTAAATGAGAGTTCCCTTACTCGATCTCAAGCCTCAATACAAGGCGTTAAAGAAAGAAATAGACGAAGCGATAACGAAAGTTGCCGAGACACAGCAGTTCATACTTGGACCTGAAGTAGAAAAGATGGAGCAGGCTTTCTGCGATTATTTAAAGTGCAAGTATGCAGTAGGAGTTTCTTCGGGTACCGATGCTTTACTGGCTGCATTGATGGCAATTGATATAAAGCCCGGAGACGAAGTGATAGTTCCTTCATATTCATTCTTTGCAACTGCAGGAGTAGTTGCACGGCTAAACGCAGTTCCTGTTTTTACGGATATCGATCCCGTATCGTTTAATATCGATCCGGAGGAAATAAAGAGAAAAATTACCAGGAAGACAAAGGCGGTAATCCCGGTTCATTTGTATGGTCAATGTGCCGAAATGGATGCCATAATGGAGATAGCAAAGGCAAATAAAATAAAAGTTATAGAAGATGCAGCGCAGGCGATAGGCACGCAATATAAAGACAACAGGTGTGCAGGAACGATAGGTAACATTGGCTGTTTTTCATTCTTCCCGAGCAAAAACCTCGGATGTTTCGGCGACGGCGGTCTTGTTGTAACAAACGATGAGGCGCTTGCAAAGAAGCTTAAGATACTCCGTATGCATGGTGCCGAGCCGAAGTATCATCATAAAATAATCGGAGGTAACTTTAGGATAGATGCTATTCAGGCGGCTGTATTAAACGTAAAGCTTCCATTCTTAAACAAGTGGTCGGAAAAAAGAAGAAGGAATGCAGAAGCATATAACAAGCAATTTGCAAAGGTTCGGCTTGCAGATACGCCGGGGAGAATTACATTCGACTCAAGGAACCCTGTACTTTTACCGAAGGCAATTTACAAGCCGGAAAAAGGTCCGCAGCCGGGAGAGATTCCGCAGTTAATTAATTACCACATTTACAATCAATACATAATCAGGGTTGCGAAGAGAGATGAGCTAAGACAGTTTCTTACCGACAACAACATTAGCACGGAAATTTATTACCCGGTACCCTTCCATTTGCAGGAGTGTTTCTCCTATCTTGGGTATAAGCTTGGTGATTTTCCCTACGCAGAAGAGGCTGCAAACACCTCAATCGCACTTCCGATTTATCCCGAGCTGGGTAAAGAGCAGATTGAATACGTTGTAAATAATATAAGAGAGTTTTTTGATAAGCAATAGGATACATGGAGCAAAAAAGTCCTCAGTCAGTTCATCACGATGTATCGGGACGCAGAATAAGTAATTTAATTGAAAAGTATAATAAATTTTTGTGGATATTAAACGAGCATATTTAAATAAGAAGATATACCTGGCGGGTCACCGGGGAATGGTTGGTTCGGCAATATTGAGGAAGCTGGAAGAAAACGGGTACAACAATTTAGTCCTTCGCACATTTTCAGAATTGAACCTGATCAGGCAGACTGATGTGGAAAAGTTTTTCCGGGAAGAGAAGCCTGAAGTTGTAATAGTTGCAGCAGCAAAGGTTGGCGGAATACTTGCCAACAATACTTACCGGGCTGAATTTCTTTATAATAATCTGGTGATCGAAGCAAACATAATAAATGCAGCTCACGAGAACGGAATAAAAAAGTTGATTTTTTTGGGCAGCTCATGTATTTATCCGAAGCTTGCGCCGCAGCCGCTTAAGGAGGAATACCTTCTTTCCGATTATCTTGAATTCACTAATGAGCCTTATGCAGTAGCGAAGATAGCTGGGATAAAGCTGTGCGAGAATTATTTCCGCCAGTATGGAGATAACTTTTATTCGGCAATGCCGACAAACCTTTACGGCTACAACGATAATTTTAATCTTGAAACCTCGCATGTACTGCCGGCGCTTATTAGGAAATTCCATGAAGCGAAAAATCAGAAGTCTCCGCCAGGGGCTGATCAGTCTTCGGCTGAAGAAGCCGGAGCTCAGAGGTCAGAGGTCAGAGCTCAGAGGTTAGAGGTCGGAGGTCAGAGGTCGGAAGTCAGTGTTACGATTTGGGGGACGGGAAAACCAAAGAGGGAATTCCTTTTTGTAGATGACCTTGCGGAAGCGATTTTATTTCTGATGGAAAATATAAACGCAAAAGATTTGTATGAGAAAGGAATCTCGCAAATAAATATAGGCACGGGCGAAGATTTAACCATCAGCGAGCTTGCAAACTTAATAGCAAAGATTACAGGATTCGAAGGTGAAATAGTCTATGACAGTTCCAAGCCGGACGGTACACCTCGAAAGCTGATGGATGTTTCAAGAATCCATGAATTGGGATGGCATCATAAGACGTCTCTGTACGAAGGAATCAGGAAAACCTATGAATGGTTCAAAGAACAATTTCAGCCCAAGGCGGATCATCCCGAAAGCTTTCGGGATGAAAAAATTAAAAATTAGAAATTAAAAATTCAATTATTATGAAGAAAGCATTAATAACAGGAGTTACCGGTCAGGATGGAAGCTACCTGACCGAGATATTAGTTGAAAAAGGATACGAAGTCCACGGAATTATCCGGCGCAGCAGCTCGTTTAACACGGCGAGGATAGATCACCTTTATGCTAATAAAGAAATTCTAAATAAGAAAATGTTTTTGCATTACGGCGACCTTGTAGATACCAGCAACTTGAATCGTCTGCTTGAAAAGATTGAGCCGGATGAGATATACAATCTTGCAGCGCAGAGTCATGTTAAGGTGTCTTTTGAGGTTCCTGATTACACGGCGCAGGTGGATGCGCTTGGGACATTAAGGTTTCTTGATGCAATACGAGAAGTGGGATTAAAGAAGGTAAAGTTTTACCAGGCATCGACGAGTGAGTTGTTCGGTAAGGTTCAGGAGATACCTCAGTCGGAGAAGACCCCGTTCTATCCGCGCTCGCCTTACGGAGTTGCAAAGCTGTACGGATACTGGATAATTGTAAACTATAGGGAAGCCTACAACATCTTTGCTTGCAACGGGATTTTATTCAACCATGAATCTCCAAGGAGAGGCGAAACTTTTGTTACAAGAAAAATTACTCGTGCTGCCGCAAGAATAGTGACAGGCTTGCAGAAAAATCTTTTGCTGGGTAACCTTGACGCTAAAAGAGACTGGGGCTTTGCACCCGAATATTGCGAAGGGATGTGGCGTATACTCCAGCATGAAAAAGCCGATGACTTTTTACTGGCTACAGGTGAAACTCACACGGTTAGAGAGTTTACCGAAAAGACTTTTGCTGAGCTTGGAATAGAAATCGAATGGAGAGGCGGAGCTGAAAAAGAAAAAGGATTAATTAAAAAGATCGACCTTGAAAAAGCAAAATCGCTAATCAATCATTCCGGTAATTATAAAAATTATCATTTCGAATTTTCGAGTGAAGTAAAAAAAGGAGACGAGATAGTCGGTGTCGATCCGAATTATTACCGTCCTACGGAAGTAGAGTTACTTATTGGAAATCCCGCAAAAGCGGAGAAAGAGCTTGGCTGGAAGGCAAAGACAAAATTCGAGGAGCTTGTTAGGCTGATGATAAAGTCGGATATGGATAAAGTATTAAGACGGGGGTACTGAGGAATGACGAATGAGGAATGACGAATTGAAGACAACAACTTAAAGATTACAGACAATTAACTAAATTAAAATTATGCGGAGACGGATGAAAGTTCGCTCCGCATTTTTTTTTGTTATACAAAATTCCGTTAAATTAGAACATCTCTATAAATTTAATCGGAGAGCTAATGCAGACAATTGTTAAGGTAGCATTGATTATTTTGTTTGTATCCGGTATAAGCCTCTCGCAGGTAGATTCAAGAAGGTATAATGCCTTTTCGAATACGCTTGTATTCACTGTTGATGGAGGAGCCACTATCGGGAGAACAGACTATTCAAAAATTAAACCCGATTATCTGGGGAAAGTTTCTCTGGATTATTTCTTACCTGCATATTCAATCAGTAATTTTGGAGTAAGAGCATTCGGCGGGGGAGGATACATTTCGGGAAAAGATGCTACACTTGTACCTACCGAATTCAGAACGAGACTATCTTTCATCGGCGGCGGAGTAATTTATTCGCTGCAGCTTGGCGAAAGATCATTCCCGTATTTCTTTGCCGGCGCTTCTTACTTATGGTTTGATCCTCTAGGTCCCGGTGGAGTAAAGCTTCCAAACAATCTTAAGAACGCTTATAAAAAACATGAAATAGATTACAACGGCGAGCTTGGCTACAGGTATTTAGTTACGGATAATTTCAGCGTAAACGCAAGCGCAGGAGTTCAGCTTAGCCCTAACGATTATCTTGATGATAAAGCAATTGGAACCAGCAATGATATGTTTTTTTATGCATCAGTTGGATTTTCATTTTCGTTCTTTGCAGATTATGATTCCGACAAAGACGGAGTCCCCGACTCGAGGGATATTTGTCCGAACACTCCGAAAGGCGTCGCAGTAGATGAATACGGCTGCCCGATAGATTCTGATCATGACGGTGTACCGGATTATAAAGATAAATGTCCTAACACACCGAAGGGAGTTCCGGTTGATAAGGAGGGGTGTCCTTTGGATTCGGATGGAGATGGCGTACCGGATTACCGTGATGTTTGTCCGAATACACCGAAAGGTGTAAAGGTGGATGATCTTGGCTGTCCGCTTGATTCTGATGGCGACGGCGTACCGGATTATAAAGATAAATGCCCGGGTACTCCTGCAGGAGTTCAGGTTGATTCCAATGGCTGCCCGGTAGATTCCGATCATGACGGCGTACCGGATTATAAAGATAAATGTCCGGACACACCGGCGGGAGTAAGAGTTGATTCAACGGGATGTCCTGTCGTAAGGGAAATCAAAGAAAAGCCGAAGATAGAAGTTCCTAAAGAATCTGCAAAGGTTATATTAGGCGCCGGAGCTACGTTTGCATTTGGAAAAAGCAATCTGCTTCCATCATCATTTGCAGAGCTTAATAACCTGGTAAAAGTAATGAAAGAAAATCCAAACAGCCGGTGGCAGATATCCGGTTATACGGACAATATTGGATCTGATAAGATGAATAAAAAAGTCTCCGTTGAAAGAGCAAGAGCGGTAATGGAATACCTCGTTTCAAAAGGAATAAATATCAGGAGACTGAAAGTTGAAGGATACGGTAAGGCAAACCCGGTGGCAAGCAATGCTACCGAAGAAGGAAGAGCTAAAAACCGCCGTGTGGAAATTACAAGAATAAACTAAGTTCATTAGTAAAATGAAGGAGAGGCTATTATGTTTGACGGAAATTATAAATTTACTTGTACCGAAAGGTTCCTGAGATACGTAAAATACGATACTCAATCGGATGAAGATTCTACGAGCTTTCCCAGCACCGAAAAGCAAAAGACGCTTTCAAAAGATCTTGCCGAAGAGTTAAAAGGCATTGGGTTGTCAGATGCCCAAATGGATGAATGGGGATACGTTATGGCGACGCTTCCTTCAAATTCAAACAAGAATGTTCCGGTGATTGCTTTAATCGCACATGTGGATACTTCTCCGGCAGTAACAGGTGCAAACGTTAAACCGGTTATCCATAAAAATTACCGCGGAGGAGATATTGTTCTGCCTAAAGATTCAAGCCAGGTAATAAAAGTTGCAGAGAACCCCGAACTAAAAGATATGATTGGATATGATATCATCACTACGGACGGAACAACACTGCTTGGAGCAGATAACAAAGCCGGCGTTTCAGAGATAATGGATGCTGTAAATTACCTAATGACTAATCCTGAAGTTAAGCACGGGATTATAAAAGTCTGTTTTACACCTGATGAAGAAACCGGCAGGGGTACTGAAAAAATTGATCTGAAAAAACTGGGTGCACAATTTGCTTACACCGTAGATGGATCCAGCCGCGGTGAGATTGAGACCGAGACTTTCAGCGCAGACATGGCAGTGATAAAATTCCACGGTAAGAATATTCATCCGGGTTATGCTAAAGGCAAGATGATAAACTCGGTAAAAATAGCCTCTACCTTTATCGAAAGTTTGCCAAAGGATAAGCTTTCACCTGAGACAACGGACGGGCGAGAGGGTTATGTCCATTGCACAAACATAAGCGGTGTTGAAGAATTGATGACGCTTAAATTTATTATACGGGATTTTGAGGCTACTAAGCTAAAAGAATACGAATCGCTGTTGAAGAATCTGGCTGAAGCAGCGGTTAAAAAATTTCCCGGTGCAAGAATGGAATTTGAAGCAATTGAACAGTACCGGAACATGAAAGAGATCCTTGACAAATATCCGTTTGTCGCAGGCAATGCTGTAGAAGCCATGAACCGTTTGAATATTAAACCGATATTCAGTCCTATACGCGGCGGGACGGATGGATCGAGACTTTCATTTATGGGTCTGCCTACGCCAAATATTTTTGCAGGTGAGCACAGCTTCCACTCAAAGCTGGAATGGGTAGCGGTACAAGATATGGAACTTGTTGTAAAGCTGCTTGTGGAGGTTTGCAAAGTTTGGGAGGAGAAAGCTTAATGAAAAAAGCAATATCACACGGATGACACTGATTACGCTGTTGTTCACGGATTTAAATTTCATGAATATCTAATTTATAAGACTCGTCTATGTTTTTATTATAAGCGAAATTATGGAAAAGCCGGAATTAATGTCGCCAGCCGGCGATTGGACAATGCTTTCAGCCGCTATTAATGCAGGTGCGGATGCTGTTTACTTTGGCGTCGATAAACTAAATATGCGGGCTAAGGCTGCAAACTTTACGGTTGATGAACTTCCGGAAATAGTTAGAGTATGCAGAGGAAAAAGCGTAAGAACTTACCTTACACTGAATACAATAGTTTTTGAAGAGGAATTAAGTGAATTAGATGAGATAGTATTAGCGGCGAAGAAGGCGGGAGTTGACAGGATAATCTGCTGGGATCTGGCTGTTACACAAATTTGTAAGAAGCATGAAGTGCCATTCTGCATTTCAACTCAAGGTTCAGTTTCCAATTCACTAAGTGCCGATCTTTACAAGCAGCTTGGTGCGGTAAGAATTGTACTTGCGCGCGAATGTTCTCTTGAAGAAATAAAAAAGATAAGAGCTGCAACCGACCTGGAGGTTGAGGCTTTTATTCACGGTGCAATGTGCATTGCAGTAAGCGGGAGATGCTTTATGAGCCATCACCTTTTTGGTCCGAGTGCCAATAGAGGAGAATGCATACAGCCCTGCCGCAGAGAGTATGAAGTAAAAGACACGATAACCGGAAAGCAAATGGTTATCGGCGAAGATTATGTCTTATCGGCAAAAGATCTTTGTACTATTGAGTTTATAGATAAGTTGATTGAAGCGGGAATTGATTCATTTAAGATAGAAGGAAGAAAAAGAAGCCCGGAATATGTTGCTAAGGTAGTTTCAGTATACCGTCGGGCAATCGATCTTTATCTTGAAAAGAAGCTGACGCCGGAGATCAAAAAAGATTTTTTAAAAGAGCTCGAGGAAGTTTATAACCGCGGATTCTCACCGGGATTTTATTTCGGCAAGCCAGGCTCTGAAGACTATGCAGATATTTACGGAAGCAAGGCATCAACGAGGAAAGAATTTATCGGGAAGGTAATAAATTATTATAAGCAGGCACAGGTTGCTTATGTTCAGTTGGAATCAGGAAAAATTTCATTAAACGACAGCCTGTTGATTATCGGACCAACTTCGGGTGTGGTTAATGTTAGGCTGAAGAAAATTCAAAATGAAAATTTAAACCTTGAAAGTGCCGTTAAAGGCGATAGAATTACCTTCCCTTGCAGCCAATTAGTAAGACCAAGCGACAGGGTTTACATCGTGGTGAACACTGAAACGGAAACGGACGACGAAAAGAAAATATTGCTCAATAAGTAAATGGATCTATTATGTCCATCTTAATTAAAAACGGGAGAATCATTACTGCGAGCCAGGATTACATCGCGGATATCTTTATTGAAAGAAATATTATTGATGTAATTGATACCAATTTGAATTTAACTGCCGAGAATATTCTGGATGCTAAGGGGAAATATATTATTCCCGGTGGAATAGATGTACATACGCATCTTGATATGCCTCTTGGAGACATCAAGTCATCGGATGATTTTGAAACCGGGACAATAGCTGCCGCTTTCGGAGGGACAACATGTATAATTGATTTCCCGACGCAAAACAGAGGAACGGGAATGCAAGAAGCTTTTGAAGTATGGCAGAAAAAGGCGGAAGGCAAAGCAGTGATAGATTACGGCTTCCACATGATAATTACAGACATCCCTGAAAAGAACTTGAAAGACATGGACAAACTTGTTGATGAAGGCGTTACAAGCTTTAAGATGTTCATGGCATATCCAAATTCATTGATGGTTGATGACGCTGCGATATTCAGAGTAATGAAGCATAGCAGCGAAATAGACGCCTTAGTTTGCATTCATGCCGAGAACGGTATTTTAATTGATGAAATAATAAGACAAGCTTTAGCTGAAGGCAAAACAGCGCCGGTATACCACGCGCTAACAAGACCCTGCCCTGCCGAAG
>JAJYIL010000572.1 GCA_021790055.1 Bacteroidota bacterium | reverse complement strand
GAAGTAAATGTAAAATAGAATCTTTGTGATTTCACTCTCACCTACAAAAAAATAATTATATCCTCGGAAACTATTACTTGACAATAAAGTTTCCGTAATTTAATTTGGAAACGTGAAAAACAGAAATAGTTTCCGGTGTTTTAACATGGAAGACGAAAAAGAAAAAATAATAAGCTTTTCTACTAAAAAGTTTTTAGAAGGCGGATTCTTTAAAACTACAATGGATGAGCTTGCTGCCGAATTGCACATGAGCAAAAAAACTATTTATAAGCATTTCCCTTCAAAAGAAAAGCTTGTAACCGATGTAGCTAAAAAAATCTTGCAGAATAATGCTCATCTTATTGAGGAAGTAGTAGCTCTTAAATGCAACCCTGTTGAAAAAATGTTTAGAATCTTCCAGACAGTTGCCAAAATAATTTCCGGAGTTCACGAAAATATTATTAAGGATATCCACTATTATTCACCTGAAGCTTGGAAAGAGATAGACGAATTCAGGACGAAAAAAATAAATTCATTTCTTGCGGGTATCATAGCTCAGGGGCAGAAGGAAGGTTATTTCATTAAGAAGAAACCCGAAATAATAATAACAATGTTCCTTGCATCTGCCCGTGCTATTGTTAATCCGTCCTTCGTAATAAATAACCGCTTTACTTTGCTGGAGGCTTTGGATGAAACTACCGAGATTCTTGCAAGAGGAATTATGACAGATAAAGGCAAAATGATTTTTAATAAACTCAAAAATGGAGCCGATAAATGAAGAAGATTACTTTGATCCTTATAGCTTTTACAACCGGAATATTCTGGGGCTGCGGCGCCGGCAGTAATAAAAATAAAATTGAAGCTTCAGGTACAATCCAGGCGACAAATGTCACGGTTTCTGCAAAGGTAACCGGTCAAATTAAGAAGTTATTTTTTAATGAAGGCGACCTGGTTAAAGCAGGCGATACATTAATGACAATTGATCATGATTTACTGTCAATACAGCTTCAGCAAGCTGAGGCTGCGGAAGAGGCGGCGGACGCTCAGCTTTCACTTTTGGTACAGGGCGCAAGGAGCGAAGATATAAAACAGGCTCAAGACGGATTAAAGCAAGCCCAGGCAAATTTTGAACTGGCTGAATCGACTAAAAACCGGAACGAAAGATTATATCATGCTAAATCGATAACACAGCAGCAGTGGGATGATGTCCTCGCCAAGTTTGATATTGCAAGCGCGCAACTAAATTCTGCAAAGGAAAATTTAAAGAAGATAATGAACCTTGCACGACCGGAAGAGATAAAGCAGGCTAAAGCCAACCTTGACAGCAGAATCGCCGCCGTAAATCTCTTAAAGAAAAATATTAGCGATTCTTATGTGACCGCTCCGCTGGAAGGGTTCGTAGTAAAAAAGTTTGTAGAGGCTGGTGAAAGTGTAGCTCCTCTCTCGTCGTTAGTAATGATTTCGAATTTGAATTACGTGGATCTCGTAATTTATATTCCTGAAACCCAGCTCGGAAAAATAAAGTTCGGGCAGAAAGCCGAAGTCAAAGTCGATTCTTATCCGCACAAGGCTTTTCATGGGAAGGTAATTTATATTTCGCCGGATGCGGAATTCACGCCTAAAAATATTCAAACGCAAGACGAGAGAACAAAGCTCGTTTACGCAGTTAAAATACATATCCACAATCCACAGTATGATTTGAAAGATGGAATGCCGGCAGACGCTACAATCAATTATTAATTGCGAGGTTTCAAAATTACAGGATTCTTAAATTCACAATAGTCGAAAGGTGAAAAGATGAAAGTAAAAACGTTTGAAGATTTACCGGTATGGCAGGACGCATGAAAGTTTAAATTATGGAAGCAATTAAAGTAAACGGAATAGTTAAAGATTACGGCGAAGTAAAAGCGTTGAAGGGAATTTCTTTTGACGTGAAGCAGGCGGAAATGTTCGGGCTTGTTGGACCGGATGGTGCCGGCAAAACTACTACTATTCGTGTACTTTGCGGTCTGTTACTTCCTTCAGCCGGCTCGGCAGAATTATTCGACTTTGATCTTGTGAAAGATAAAATAAAAATTCAAAAACAAATAGGGTATCTCTCGCAGAAGTTCAGCCTTTACGGCGACCTGACGATTGATGAGAATATCGAATTCTTTGCAGACCTTCACGGAGTAAGAGATTTTCAAAATAGAAGAAATGAGCTGCTTGAATTTACACGATTGACTCCTTTCCGTAATCGTCTTGCGGACAATTTATCCGGCGGAATGAAACAGAAGCTGGCGCTTGCCTGCACGTTGATTCATAAGCCGAAAATAATTTTTCTTGATGAACCGACAACCGGTGTTGATCCGGTGTCGCGGAGAGATTTCTGGAAAATTCTTTCTAACCTACAAAAGGACGGAGTAACGATTTTTATGTCCACTCCTTATCTCGATGAAGCCGAAAGATGCAACCGTGTTGCTTTGTTAAACGACGGGCAAGTACTCAGCTTCGATACACCTCAAAACATAAAAGCTTCAATTAAGAAAATGATTGTTGAGGTAGTCTGCTCGCCGATTATACAAGCTTACAATGTTATCAAAGAAAAAAGCAGCTTCGAAGTACAGATGTTCGGCGACAGGCTTAATGTTGCAATGGAGAATTATAACAAAGACTTAGCTACCATTGAAAAATTGTTTTCCGAAAACGGAATTCAATTGATAGATAGCCGGACAATTCCAACTTCGCTTGAAAATGTATTCATCCATTTAATTGGGGAAGTGAAAAGTCAAACAAATTAATAAATTAAATCTCCTTAAAATTGAAATGAATCTATATAAGGATTTAGCATG
>JAJYIL010000571.1 GCA_021790055.1 Bacteroidota bacterium | reverse complement strand
CTCAATGCTTGATTCTCGATACTAAATTTTTTCACTCGAGTATCCAGTATCCAGCATCGAACATCCAGCATCAAGTATCTATAATGAGCCATTCTCCTCTTTAAAGATGTATCCGGCTCCTCTTACTGTTTGGATAAGTTGTTTATCAAAATCTTTATCAATCTTCTGCCGTAAAAATTTCACAAACGCCTCAATAACATTACTGCGCGGATCGAAGTTCATATCCCACAAATGTTCTGATATTGTTTCCCTTGATAAAATTTTATTCGGGTTCATCATAAACAATTCAAGCAGAGCAAATTCTTTAGTCGAAAGCAGGATTTCTTTACCTTCCCGGCTGGCAATATGCGTATTCAAATCAAGCTTCAATCCGTATTTTTCAAGCACTGATGATTTAATTTCATTACCTCTTCTTAGAAGAGCACGCATTCTTGCCAGCAGTTCGCCAAAGTGGAAAGGTTTTGCAAGGTAGTCGTCGGCACCGCTGTCCAAGCCTTTTATTTTATCTGAAACATCATCAAGAGCAGTAAGCATAATAATAGGAGTAAGTACTTTTGCTTTGCGGAGATTGTCGCATGTTTGCCAGCCGTCCTGCTTGGGCAGCATAATGTCGAGAATAATTAGGTCGTAATTATTTATCGTTGCAAGCTCTTCGCCTTTCACACCATCGGAAGCGGAATCAACAGCATAACCTTCTGCCCTCAATCCTTTAGAAAGTGCGGCTGAAATTTTTTTATCGTCCTCAACTAAAAGTACGCGCATAATAATTTAATCTTTTCACAAAAATAATCACTTAAAATGAAAAGATGATGAAAAGCCGGATTATGGAAAAATTAGATATGTGAATTATTATTAAAGGATGATTAAATTTAGACATATTCTTAATAATGTTATGAAGACTATTAGAATTGAAATAGTAAATTCACGGCTTGATGTTGTCAGCATAGCAATATCTTTGCTTATTCACTCGGGTATTCTCTTTTCAATCCTAATTTTGTTAAATGCCTCTGATAAATCTGCCAGGGTGAATCCGCCTTTTGTTCAGGTAACTACACAAGACTTAACCGCCGGAAATTTAAGAGAAGCCGGTAATAAATATAATCCGGGTAATAATACTAAATCAGAAAAGATTAAGAATGTAAATGAAGGACATGATCGATATACCTTTTCTGAAAAAGAATCACATGCCAATGCTGCCTTTTACAGCTTTTCAAATATAAAAGCCGACACTTCGGGTCTAGACCAGATTTATAAAGAATCAACACTTGACGTAACTATAAAATACCCTGCCGGATGGACTTATGTTGATCAGGATATAAAGAATAAATTGGATGGGGTTACCTTCTGGTCGAACCTCGGTAATTATTCTCCTCCGCCATATGTTCATCTTGAAGTAAAAGACAAAGACCTTTTCTCGCAAGTCCGCTATAAATATAAATCGAAAATGAACGGTTATACCGTTTATTATAACAACCCGGAAAAGTTAGAAGATCAGATAATGCAGACATTTTATATACGAACTAACTCAGACCAAGACTTCAGCCTTGAATTAATAATGGAAGGTGAAGAAGCATTTAAATCCTTCCAGCCTGTATTCTTTGGAATGATAAAGTCTTTCAAATTCGGGCATAGTTTGTTTTAAATATTTTCGAGCTTGAACTTTGGCAAAGAGAAGATAAATCTGCTGCCTTTCTTATATTCACTTTCCACTCTTATTTTACCGCCGTTGCGTTCAACCATTTCTTTGCAAATTAAAAGTCCGAGCCCCGTTCCTTTTTCCTTGTTAGTTCCGTATGTTGTAAAACAATTTAGTCCGAAGATGTTTACAAGGTCTTCTTGTTTTATTCCCATACCGTTGTCTTCAACAATAATCTCTGCAAAGTTTCCATCAACCTTTGATTGAATAGTAATTCTACCATCCGTGTATGTGAATTTAATTGCATTAGAGATTAAGTTTTGCAATATCGAGTTAAGCATATCCTGATCCGCAAAAATAACCAAAGCAGGATCGACATTGTTCTGCACAGATAAGCTCTTATCTCTTACGTTTCCTTTAAGCAAAGAAATAACGCTGTCTACCTTTTCAAATATTCTTATCCCAATAGGCTTGCATACCATTTTGTCTGTCTGCATCCTTGACCAGCTTAAAAGATTTTCAAGGAGATTAAACTGGCTTTTGATTGCATCATGAATATCTCTGCTGAATTCTTTAATTTCTTCATACGACAGAGTATCAAAGTCTTTCGTAAGTATTTCGGAGAGACCAAGAAGCGGGCTAAGCGGGCTTCTTAAATCATGTGCAAGTATCGAAAAGAATTTATCCTTACTTTGGTTTAATTCATTTAGCTCTTCAGAATATTTCCTCAGCTTTTCCTCATCGAGCTTACTTGCCGTAATGTCTCTTGAAATTCCGACTAATCCGATTACGTTATTACCACTGTCAAATATAGGAACTTTCGTAGCCGTTACCCAGATATATTCTTTCCCGGCGCGCCTAATTCTTTCGGCTTTAGATACAATGCCTTTTTTATCATGCATTATTTTTTGCTCGTCTTCAAATGCAGTCTTTGCATGGTTGGGTTCGAAATAATCGAAATCTGTTCTGCCGATTGCATCACCGGGATTATTAACACCCAGAAGCTCGGCTTCGGCTTTGTTTATACGGATGAATCTTGACTTTCGATCTTTATAGTAAATTGCATCGGGAATATTATTCATAAGGGCTTGCAGCAAATCTTTTTCTTGAGAAAGTAGTTCCTCGGTTGAATTTATTTCGGTAATATCCTTATAACTCCATACATGCCCGACCATTTTAC
>JAJYIL010000570.1 GCA_021790055.1 Bacteroidota bacterium | reverse complement strand
TAAGATCACCTGATCGAATTCAGGAACCATAGTAATAGCAAAAGTTGATAAAATTCCATTAACTTTTTTAGGGAATTCAAAAGAAGCTGCATCGGATTGAATTAGTTCTACATTTTTCCAACCATTCTTATCTATCCTGTCTTTTGCTTCTGCTAACATTGAAGAAGCCAAATCAACCCCGATTATTTTCCCATTACTACAAACAGCTTTTTGAAGGTATGGGAAATTGCTGCCTGTACCGCATCCGATTTCAACAACAGTATCGCCTTTTTTAAGATTGATAGACTCAACTGCAAGTTTTCTATGTTTATTGACTCTGAGACCAACAAAGTTATAGAGCAACGAGGTTGAGATGTTGTAATGCCGGGATCTCTTTTCATAGATCTTTTCAATATCATTTTTCATCATATTATTCTCAAATATATTAGTTAAAGAGCTTTAGCGCCTTTTTCTTTTGTTCTAATGCTTATTGCATCGGAAATATCGGAGACAAAAATTTTGCCGTCGCCTTTTCTTCCGGTATGAGCTTTATCCAAAATAATGTTTATAAATTTTTCAAGCTCGTCATCAGTGCAAATAAGCTCTATCTTTGTGCTGCTGCAATATTTTTCGCAATATTCTACGGAGAGCTGAGATATTTCCGGATCTGCCCAGCCGCCAACTGCTGAAACGTCAATAATCGTGAGACCTTTTACACCGGCGTGTTCAAGCTCGAAAATTACGTCGTCCGCTTTATCCGGTCTTATGTATGCTTTTATTTCTTTCATAATAGCTATCCTATTCTATTTTATTATTTCGTTAACTGACTTTTTAATATTATTCTTCATTCAATCACGTTAGTATTTTAATAATCAGGCTATTTTAATTCCATCAGAGTTAATACTGATAACTAGAACGTCATCTATGTCTATAATTTTCTTTTTTCAACCGGCGGGATATTTTTCATCATATTCAGATGAACGCATGTCTGATTCTAAGCAAGCTGCGCTTTTAAGCCCGGGAATTTCGATAACATTCAGGTTTTTTATGCCGGCGTGTTCGAGTTCGGAAATGAAATCAATTACCTTTATATATTTTTTGGGGGCTTTTAATCTTTTCATAATTTAACCATTGTTCTTTTTAATAACTTTTACTTTCAACTATTAGGTAACCTTCAAGATCAAAAAAGCGACCTTGAAGGTTGACGTTTATTTCAATCAGATAACAAAATGTAAAAGCGCCAAAGCCTGGTTAGCCGATGGCGTTTGGCGAACTTGGTACTCCAATCCAACCTTTACATTTGGAAGGATTAAATATTGAAAGCCAGGAGTAATAGCCCAGCTTGTTTTCGGAGTTTCTGGATCCGGCGAAGCAGCAGCATCCTTTAATTGAACTATTTCATATCTTCCTACTATTACCCATCTATCAGCCGGAAAATAATTACACTCAACAAAGCCCCCGTAGTAAGACGTTTTATTTCTTAGCCCGTCATAATTGTTGTCCTGAGCGTAGACAATGCTTGTCTTGAAATCCCAGACATCATGCAGAACCAGATGGATATCGCCGCCGGTTCTAATAAAATTATCTGTATGGCTATAATTCACGCTATCCGGAAAAACCGAGTTATTACCAACGTACCCGAATAAACCAACTGTACTTTCATCAAAGTTTTTTGCTATGCGGACGTAAAAATCCTTTGCAGGGTTGTTATCGAATAAACCGGTTACAGGATCTGTTTCAAATCCGTTGCCGTTGACCATTCCCGCCCAGTACCAAAAATCATTTCCAAGATCGCCGGACAGCTCAAGCCCAAGCTGCGGCTGGTCTATAGAAAATGAATTGCCGCCGATAGTCTGGCTGAAAATTAAATAGTTGAATGCCATGAGCCTTTCAATTTCAGGCGAGAATGAAAGGGGTAGTTCATATTGACCGGCGCGAAGATTAAATAGACTTGTACCAAAGAGATCATTTATTCTAACTTCAATTGCTAAAGGCTTGCCTGCATGTCCCGATTCCCAAAGATGAGTATGCAAGTAGAAGGAAACCTTCTGTGAAAAGTTAATACCGGCATTAAGCTGAATTTCATCTATCCCGGTCTCAGTGCCGATGCGTTGATTGTTAGGATAAAATTCTTGATTGATTTTTCCATGAAGATCAAGCGGCACTTCACCGAAACCCTGATCCCAGAAACTCTTGGCTTTGTATGTTGAAACCATCTCGTCCGGTGTGCGGAAACCATTATTCTTAAAATCTCTTCCGAAAGAATTTAGCTGCGGATAAATTGTATGACACATATCGCAGCCAACTTTGTACTTCCTTGAAAAAGCTGGTATAGCATACACTGAATTAGCAAGTATAAAAGAAAAAATAACACATAAGAAACAGGGAGTAGCAGATTTACGTAACATTTTAACCTCGAATATGTTTTTATTTTATTGATGTTTAAGTTTATCACTTAACTTTAAATCCATGTTTAATAAGATTCTTCTTCGCCTGCACAAGCGAAACTTCTTTCAGCTTCATGCCGCACTTTGGGTCAATGCCGGGCTTATCGGATAAAACATTAAAGTCCATCGGACATTGATAGACTTTGCCGTCTTTGTTTACGTCAATAGACTTCAAATCGATTACACCTTTATATGCCTTTATAGCAGAACTCATTTTTTTCTTATTATCTATCTGCTTGCCTGAATGCATGCTGCTGTCCATCTTCATTCCCTTCATATCCATTTTCATGTTTCCCATCTTTTCTTTGTGGTTTTCCGTTTTGGTTGAATTCTGCGCAAACGTAAATGATGCAGCAAGAATTAAAACCGCAAACGAAAAGAACAGAGTTCTT
>JAJYIL010000569.1 GCA_021790055.1 Bacteroidota bacterium | reverse complement strand
CTTTATTAAACGTAAAAGCAACCCGGGCATTTGCTTTGGCAAATAATCTTACACAAGCCGCGCCTATCCCGCCTGAGCCGCCGGTTATCAATGCTGTTTTAGAAGTTAAATCTATCATGTTAATATTTTACTTTGAATAGGAACAAACCTTTTGCGGGGACAGCATCGCCGGCTGCCTTCCTGTCCATACAACTAAAAATGCCTTTTAAAAAATCGACGCCTAAATTTTCTTTAGCTGCCTGTAATAAAGTGCCGGTTATGGTTCTAACCATACCGTGCAAAAATCTATCGGCTTCAATTTTAAAGATAACTAAGCCTTTGGATTCCTTCCAGTATGCCTCGTATACATTGCACGTTTTGTTTTCGGATTCTGTGCTTTTCCTTGCAAAGGATGTAATATCCTCTTTACCTATTAAGGCTTTACTCAAATTATTCAGCCCGGTGCAGTCGATTGCTTTTGAATAGTAGTATGAATACCTGTAATAAAAGGGAGATTTCAATTTTGAAATAAGATAGATATAGCTCCTACTCTTGGCATCGAACCTTGAGTGAAATTCCGGCGGTACCTTTTCCATTTTAACTATGGAAATATCGTTAGGTATTATTGCATTTAAGGAATGCGTAAACCTAAACGTATTAATTTCGTATTCAGTGCGGAAGTTTGCCGTCTGACCGAGGGCATGAACTCCTGCATCCGTTCTCCCGGAGCCTATCAGGCTTATTTTTTCTTTTAAAAGAATCTCAACCGCATCGGAGATCTTCTGCTGAACCGTCGGAATATTTTTCTGTATCTGCCAGCCGGCGTAGTTCGTTCCGTCGTATCGGATTATTAGCCTATAATTGTTCAAACCGGATAAAATATAATTTCATAAATATTATGACTAATTTAATCAAAAACTTTTTTTGTTTTGCTGTCTCTTAATCGTTTACTTTTAACACCAGAAAATTTTTGGGTTAGGCTTGCGACTGTTGCAATTCTTGTAAAATTTTATTATGTATAGCAAGAGAAATTGAAAGTCTTAAAGCTTAAGACTTCAATTTATATTTTACTGGAAGGAAGTTATTTTATATTCAAAATGGATGGGATAAAAAAGGAATCTAATAGTCTGCCACGTATTCTTCTTATAGAAAATGATAAATCAAGCATCGATGTTACGAGATATTTTCTGAAAGGAATTTGCTCGATAGACAGCGCTGAAAACGGCGAAACGGCTATCGAATTAGCAGTGCAAAATAACTATCCTTTGATCTTGATGGATATAAATTTGGGATATGGCGCATCGGGGATAGATATTACTGGGCAAATAAGAAATGTCATCGGGTATAAGGACACGGCTATCGTGGCACTCACAGCATTTGCAGGTCCCCATGACAAAGAAAAATTCCTTGCTTCAGGTATGACTCACTATCTTGCAAAGCCCTTCGACAGAGCTTCTTTAATTAATTTGGTACGGTCTATTTTAACTGCCGTAGAAAAAACAGATTAACCGCGTAAAGCGAAGTTGGTTGTTATTTAGCCTCACACGTATTTTCAAACTTTCATTTATAAATTTGGAGTAATGAGTTATGAGTAAAGTGATAAATACAGCGCTGGTCGGATTCGGGATGTCTGGAGAGTATTTCCACGCACCTTTCCTGAATGCAGATCCGGGCTTCATTTTAATGAAGGTTGTAGAGAGGCATGGAGAAAAATCGAAACAATTATATCCTTATATTAAAGTAGCAAAGGATTTTCAAGAAGTACTTGAAGATAAAAGTATCGACCTCATAATCGTTAATACGCCGAATCATCTGCATTATGAAATGGCGAAAAAGGCTTTGCTGGCTTGTAAGCACGTTGTTGTAGAAAAGCCGTTTGCTGCCTCCGCTTCCGAGGCGGAAGAACTTATTAAGATCGCTGCGAATCAGAAAAGAATCCTAACCGTCTTTCAAAATAGGAGATGGGATGGTGATTTTATGACTGCAAGGAAAATCATTCAAGATAAATTATTAGGCGAGCTTGTTGAGTTTGAATCTCACTTTGACAGGTTTAGAAATTTTATTAAGCCTAACACCTGGAAAGAAGAATTGCTTCCGGGCACCGGGCTGCTTTACGATATAGGACCGCATTTGATCGATCAGGCAGTATGCTTATTCGGTAAGCCAAAAACAATCTTTGCGGATCTCCGGACTGAAAGACCCGGCGGTAAAATTATCGACTGTTTCGAGATAATAATGCATTACGAACAACTTAAAGTTACATTAAAGAGCAATTTCCTTTCCAAGATTCCATTGCCAAGGTTTACGCTTCACGGAACAGAAGGCTCATTTGTTAAATACGGGCTCGATCCTCAAGAGGATGCGCTTAAACTAACCGGGTTGAAAAATTTGGATGAATGGGGAAGAGAGGCGCAAGAATTTTGGGGAATGATAGACACTTCCTTCAACGGCGTTCAAATAAAAAAGAAAATTGAAACAATGGCGGGTAATTATCCGGCGTTTTTTAGAAATCTTTACGGAACTATTGCGGAAGGCAGTGAGCTTGCGGTAAAGCCCGAAGAAGCATTGATGACGATGCGAATTATTGAATCTGCAATTGAAAGTAATAATCAAAAGAAAGTAATTGAATTTTGAGAAAGGATAAAATACAATGACTCCTCAAGAATTTAGAGATATAGTTTACAGTTTCCAGGCAAGCCGTATTATACTTACATCCCTGGAGATGGAAATATTTACCGTCTTAGGCGATAATGCTAAAACATCTGGAGATGTAGCAAATAAGCTTTCATCGGATGAAAGAGCAACAGACAGGCTGATGAATGCGCTTTGCACAATGAATTTTCTTG
>JAJYIL010000568.1 GCA_021790055.1 Bacteroidota bacterium | reverse complement strand
TGACTCGAGGCATATTGGTAAAATTCTAATCGATCCTAAAAATCCAAATGTTGTTTTAGTTGCTGCTCTCGGCTCAGCATATGCTCCAAGTTATGAAAGGGGAGTTTTTAAAACGACAGACGGAGGAAAGCTCTGGAAACAAGTTTTAATTAAGAACGATTCTACAGGAGCTATCGATTTGGCATGGGATTCAAAAGATCCAAATGTTATATATGCATCATTATGGCAGGCACAGAGAACACCCTGGAGCCAGTACCCGCCCGATGAAGGCATTGGAAGCGGTTTATATAAATCTACTGATGAAGGCAACACCTGGTCGGAAGTAAGCAAGAAGGGATTACCCGGCTATACATTTGGAAGAATTGGAGTTTCAGTTGTTAATGGATCAGGCGGTCAAAAGGTTTATGCACTTATTCAAGCATTGCATAAAGAATCCGGGTTATATTATTCAGATAACGGCGGTAATAGCTGGCAGTTGAAGAGTAATAACGTACAGATTACAACAAGGATGTGGTATTTCGGAAGAATTTTTGTCGACCCTAAAAATCCCAAAATAATCTATGCTCCTAACCGGTCCTTGTTCAAATCAGAAGATGGAGGAAAAACTTTCTTTGCTGTTAAAGGGCAGCCGGGCGGAGATGACTATCATTACTTATGGATTGATCCCGATAACAACAGTCATCTAATTGTCGCCAGCGACCAAGGGACTGTAATTAGTCTGGACGATGGGAAAACCTGGAGCAGTTGGTACAACCAGCCTACTGCACAGTTCTATCACGTTACAACAGATAATCAATTTCCATATAGAATTTACGGCACACAGCAGGATGCCGGCACAGTTTCAATTACGAGCAGAAGCGACTATGGTATTATAACTTTTAGAGATTGGTATCCTGTAAATGCTGGCGAGAGCGGTTACATCGTTCCTGATCCTAAAAATCCAAACATAGTTTACGGGGGAGACACTTACGGCGGTCTATTTAGATTTGAGAGAATTACAGGACAAACCCAGAATATTTCGCCCTGGCTTCTTTCTTCCTTTGGAGAACCAATATCTAAACAGAAATTAAGATTTACCTGGACATCTCCGATAAGCTTTGATTTTAGCAATCCGCCTAAGTTGTACTTTGGCGCGCAGGTTTTATTGAAAACAATTAACGGAGGATTAAGCTGGAGTGTGGTAAGTCCTGACTTAACCGGAATGAAAAAGACTGAGCAGGAATCAAATGAGCCGTTGACAATAAAAAACGCTGCTGCTAAGGGAATGGGTGTAATTTATTCTTTAGCATTTTCAAAAGTGCATCCGGGGATAATTTGGGCTGGTACAGATGACGGATTTATTCAACTTTCAAAAGATAACGGTAAGCATTGGGCAACTGTAACACCTGAAGGATTAAAGCCGTGGAGTAAGATAAGCATAATAGAAGCTTCGCCTTTCGATGCTGCCACGGCATTCGCCGCCGTTGACAGGCATAGAATGAATGATCACGCTCCGTATATTTACATGACTAATGACTTCGGAGAACACTGGACTCAAATTGATAACGGAATACCTAATGGATCCTTCGTTAGAGCGGTGCGTGAAGATCCGAAAGCAAAGGATTTGCTTTATGCAGGCACTGAAGAAGGCGTTTATGTTTCCTTTAATGATGGAAGAAATTGGCAGTCTCTTCAACTAAATATGCCGGCTGTTTCTGTAAGAGACTTAGTTATTCATCAGAATGATTTAGTTGCCGCTACACACGGAAGATCATTCTGGGTACTTGATGATTTAACTCCGCTAAGGCAAATCAGCGAAGGTAAAATTAAATCAGATGCTTACTTATTCAAACCGGAAGATGCAATACGGATTAGAAGAACGGAAAACCATGATACTCCTTTGCCGCCGGAAACACCGCACGGAGATAATCCCCCAGATGGCGCAATCATCGATTATTATTTTAAAAATGAAATCGATGGTCCTGTTGCCCTGAAAATTTTTGACGATAAAGGAAATCTAATACGAAAATATTCCAGCGCAGATAGATTTCAACAGCCGGAGGAACAGCCGTACTTCGATACAACATGGCTCCCAATATTCAAGCCTTTGACAAAACATACCGGATTAAATAGGTTTGTCTGGGATCTGCGTTATCCCGATGTACCTTCAGAATCATTTGGCTATGGGCAAGCGGTTACGGGCAAGGGAACAGTTAGAGTGCCGCAAGGTCCGCTTGTTCTGCCGGGAAATTACCGCGTTACATTAATTGCGGATGGAAGATCATATTCGCAGCCGCTGAAAGTTATAAATGATCCGAGAATAAAGGTTCCTGAAAAACAACTGAGAGATCAACTTCAACTCGGACTTAAAATATGGAACGCTGCTTCAGACCTGTTCCATCTGCAAGCTTCAATTGATTCTATTAGCAAGGAATTATCCGGGTTAAAAAATAATTCGAACAGTGAGATTATTTCTTCAGCCGATAATATTACAGAGAAAATTAAAAAGCTAAATTCTTTCTTGAATGGGAATAGAATAGCCGGGCTGGAGTCTGACGTAATGAGCGCCGACAGGGAGCCGACTGAGCCGATGAAGCAGGCATTTAGCATAGAGGACCGAAAGCTTATTCAAGCTAAGAAATTGTGGTTTGTTTTAAAGTCACATGATTTCGAGAAATTAAATAATATTTTAATTGCGCACAACATCCGAAAATTAAAAATTCCAAAAGAAAATAATGAGCAATTTCAGCTTCCTTAGAGATCTAAATATTTAAAATCAAATTTCCTTTTTAAGTGAGTGAAGAAATTATATATATCTAAACTTTTAATTAAATTAGAGTGACTAATAACAAGAG
>JAJYIL010000567.1 GCA_021790055.1 Bacteroidota bacterium | reverse complement strand
TGAGCTATCTCCCCCTTGTACGGCTCATAGCCTTCAAAGTTATGATGTAAAATTCCCGTTCCTTTTGTGTCGGTCATAAACTCTGATCTATAACCAATAAGCCCTCGCGAAGGAATTATAAATTCGAGCCTTGTATTCTCGTTGAATGTAAGCATGTTTTTCATTTCAGCTTTACGCTTCCCGAGCTTTTCAATTACTACGCCAACAAACTCTTCCGGCACATCAATAATTACATGCTCAACCGGCTCGCAAAGTACGTCGTCGATTTTTTTCATTATTACCTGCGGCTTGCTTAGCTGCAGCTCGTATCCTTCGCGCCGCATGTTCTCAACTAAAATTGCAAGATGAAGCTCTCCCCTTCCGCTTACCTTAAACGAATCCGGCGAGTCCGTCATTTCAACACGCAAGCTTACATTGGACTTGAGCTCTCTCGATAGTCTTTCACTTAAATTTCTTGTAGTTACATATTTTCCTTCGGTTCCGGCGAATGGAGAATTGTTTACGATAAAATTCATTGTTATTGTAGGCTCATCGATTGCTACGAAAGGAAGCCTTTCGGGCATAGAAGGGTCGGTAATAGTATCGCCAATATCGACATCGTCGAAACCGGCAACAGCGGCAATATCGCCGGCGCTTAGCTCTTCAACCTCGACCCTCTTTATATTTTCAAACGCATACAGCTTTGTAATCTTAGTGCTCAACTTTTCATCTTCTTTTGAAATCAAGAGCACATTATCACCGATGTGCACTATACCGCTTTGAATTCGTCCGATCCCTATTCTGCCGAGGTAATCGTTATAATCAATTGCTGAGATAAGCATCCGGAAAGTCTCTTCTGAATTGGCTTCCGGGGGAGGTACACTTTTAATAATAGTATCAAATAGAGGAATGAGATTTTTGTTTTCATCTTCAAGATTATTCTTTGCGATTCCTTCCTTGGCTATCGCAAAGATAAACGGAAAATCAAGCTGATCTTCCGATGCACCGAGAGAAATGAATAAATCAAAGACTTCGTTTAACACTTCATTCGGTCGCGCATCCTTCCTATCAATCTTGTTGATGACGACGATAGGCTTTAAACCAAGGTCTAAAGATTTCTTCAAAACGAATTTTGTTTGAGGCAGCGGACCCTCGGCAGCGTCAACAAGTAAAAGAACTCCGTCAACCATTTTTAATGTCCGCTCAACTTCACCGCCGAAATCAGCGTGACCCGGTGTGTCAATTATATTTATTTTAATATTTTTGTATTTGATGCTTAGGTTCTTGGCAAGGATAGTAATTCCACGTTCGCGTTCCAATGCATTCGAATCCATTATTCTCTTTTCAACATGCTGATTAGCACGCCATGCGCCTGTCTGCTTCAGCATATGATCTACCAGCGTAGTCTTACCATGATCGACGTGCGCAATAATGGCAATATTTCTTATATCGTCTCTAGCCTTTTTCACACTTATCCTAACATATTAAAAAATAAGATCATAAATATATGGATAACACGATGCAGTTACAATGAAATGATTTGTCAGGTGATAATCTGGGTAGTCAACGCGATTTCTTCGAGGACGGAAGTAACCCGCAAACATTCTTTCATCGAGCCGGTATATACGATTGATTTTCCTTTAACATGTACCTCAAAGGCATGGCTTCTTGCCTTCTCGTATGAGCAGTGAACCGCCTTCATAAGCTGGCTGATTACCTCATCAAAAGTATGCCAGTCGTCGTTGAATAAAACAACCTTGCTTTCTAATCCTATGGAAATATCTTCGTCAACGTCGAGATCACCGATAGGTTTGTTCTCTAATTCCTTTTCCATATCTAAAAAATAAAAATTTAATAGAAGAATTTAAAGTGCGGTACAAAATTTCATTATAAAGTGGCTTGCCCTCACTCCCATCACCTTCTCCCTTTGGCAGAGGGCAGGACAAGGGAACATCAATAAATGATATTTTAAAGTGCGGTTTATATTCTTATTTGATTTTTACGACAATATGAGCGCAGTATGGTTTGATTTTATAACAATGTATGTTTATATTTTTTCAACAAAAATAAAACATTAAAACGGAGGTTGAATGAATATAGCCGTATGTGTAAGTCATGTACCGGACACTGCTACTAAAATCAAAATCGGACCGGATGAAAAGACCATTGATTCCTCGGGGGTAACTTATATAATAAATCCGTATGATGAATTTGCAGTAGAAGAAGCTCTGAAGACAAAAGAAAAATTCGGAGGTGACGTTATAGTGTTAAGCGTGGGAGGCGATGCTAACAAAGAAACAATTAGGAAGGCATTGGCTATGGGCGCCGACAAAGGAATCCTTTTGAAAGATGCAAATGCAAGAGATTCATTTTCCGTTGCAAAAGCCCTGGCAGAAGAAATTAAAAATCTAAATTGCGAAATTGTCTTCGCTGGCAAGCAGTCGGTAGATTATGATAATTCAATTACCGGTCAATTAACTGCGGAGCTTCTCGGATATAATTGTGTAACGGTTGTAGTCGATTTGAAAATTGGAAACAACAAAGTGATTGCCGAAAGAGAAATTGAAGGCGGAAAGGAAGTTGTTGAAACGGAATTTCCCGTTGTTATCACCTGCCAGAAAGGATTGAACGAGCCGAGGTATGCGTCTCTCAAAGGAATTATGGCAGCTAAGAAAAAAGTTATAGAAGAAAAGCCTGCTGCGCCTTCGGAAAATAAGACAGAGATAATCAAGATGAAAAAGCCGCCTGAAAAACAGCCGGGAAGGATAATCGGTACGGATGCCTCCGCAGTACCGGAGCTGGTAAGACTTTTACATGAAGAAGCAAAAATCATTTAAAGGAAACTAAAATGGCAGATA
>JAJYIL010000566.1 GCA_021790055.1 Bacteroidota bacterium | reverse complement strand
ATTTAAAGAAATAAACTGCTTTTGCCTTTAGGAAACATTAATAACACACCTTACGCAAACCTTACTCTTTGGAGTACTGTCCAGAGGAACTTACGATGATAAGATTGATCACTTATACTTTCATTTCTTTCATACTTTTAAATGCTGCTATCTTTGCACAAATTTATGTAGCCCCAAATGGAAACGATTCAAATACCGGGACAATTGATCAACCGCTTGCAACACTTCAAAAGGCACAAGGGCTTGCAAGTGCCGGCGATACTGTTTTTATAAGAGGAGGTACATATAATTTTCGTCAGGATCAAATTTCAAGGGTAGTATCAAATCTGTTTGCCTGCGTAACTTATTTAGATAAGAGTGGAACAGAAGGTCATACAATTAAATACTGGGCATACCCGGGAGAAAAACCTATTTTCAATTTTTCCGCAGTAAAGCCGGCAAACGAAAGAGTAGTAGGGATATATGTAATAGGCAGCTTTATTCACCTTAGAGGATTGGAATTGACTGGTATTCAAACAACTATTATAACGCATACCGAGTCTTATGCAATCTACAGTCGCGGCAGCCACAATATTTTTGAAAACCTAAGTTTGCATGATAATGTTGGAACCGGATTAAGACACTATTATGGTGGTAACAATTTATTCTTGAATTGCGATTCTTACAGAAACTGGGATAATGTTTCCGAAAATAAACTTGGCGGTAATAATGACGGCTTCGGCTGTCATCCGAACTCTAGCGGTACCGGAAATATTTTTAAAGGGTGCCGCGCATGGTTTAATAGCGATGATGGCTATGATATTATTAGATCAGGTGCAGCAGTTATATTTGACAGCTGCTGGTCATTCTATAACGGATATTCAACATCATTTGAAAGCCTGGGAGATGGAAACGGATTTAAAGCCGGCGGATACGCATATGATCCCGCAAGTAAAATTCCAAATCCCGTTCCGAAAAATACAATTGAATTTTGCATCGCAGTCAGAAATAAAGCAAACGGTTTCGATTCGAATCATCATTTAAATGGAAATTACTGGTATAATAATACGGCTTATGAAAACAATATTAATTTCAATATGGTTAACCGTGAAAGCCTGCAGGCTGATAGCAGTATATGGGAAAACGGTTACAACCATATTCTAGAAAATAATTTAAGCTATAAAGCCGGAAGTTCCGACACGGCATATATTGACACATCTAAAAATATTCTTTCGCATAACTCTTTTAATCTGGGCTTAAATATTTCCGATAAGGATTTTGTTAGCCTTGATGAATCCGAATTAATGGCGCCGCGAAAAGCCGACGGTAGTTTACCCGATATTAATTTTATGTTGCCTGCACCTGGCAGCAGCTTAATTGACGCCGGAGTAAATATCGGGTTTGCCTTTTCAGGTAAAGCCCCGGATATTGGCGCTTTAGAAACAAATTATCCTACTGTTGTCAAATCATTAAAAAATATTTTGCCTAATAATTTTGTTTTGTACCAGAATTATCCAAATCCCTTTAATCCTATTACAAATATTATTTTTAAAGTACCTTACACATCCAATATAAAAATTACAATTTATAATTCATTAGGGGAAAAAATACATACACTTATAGATGAGTTAAAGAATAGCGGGACATATAAAATCCAATTTGACGGAAGCTATTTACCGAGCGGGGTATATTTTTGTCGCATGGCGATCCATTCGAACAAATTAAATGTAACTAACAATTCAATAGTTAAGCCAATGCTTTTATTGAAATAATAGCGGAGCATCATAAGACTTGCTGAAAATATTTTTTAAACTCATCTACTTATTTACTTAAACCTTTCCGTAATCTTATCAAATTGTTCAAAGTATTTTTTACTCAAACATGAGTACGTTTAATGTAATCCGTTCAAGCCATAAATAATTTATAAAATAAAATAGGGTTAAAGTTATGCAAACACTTTATATTTTTTTTGTGAAGCTAAAAGCAATTCCCAAATGCATGGTCATACTTTTTTTCGCATTGGGATTTAATATAGCTCAAGCACAAAGGTCGGGCAAAATTATAGGTACTGTTTCAGACAAAAGTACCAGTGACCCGTTGTTTGGGGCAAACGTCTTATTAGAAGGAACAAGCTTGGGTGCAGCAACTTCAATGGATGGAAAATATAATATTCCTCAAGTCGCTCCGGGAAATTATAATTTAAGAGTCAGGTATATAGGATATCAAGAACAGAAGATACCGGTTGTGGTAAAATCCGGGAAAACATCGGAGGTTAATATTAAGCTTGAAGGTGTTGCACTTCAAGGACAAGAAGTAGTGGTTACTGCACAAGCCAAGGGACAAATTGACGCTATTAACCAGCAATTATCTTCAAATACAATTGCAAATATTGTATCTGCAGAGCGTATTCAGGATATTCCTGATGCAAATGCTGCAGAATCTGTAGGGCGTTTACCAGGAATATCCGTAATAAGAAGCGGCGGTGAAGGACAAAAGGTAACTATCCGCGGAATGGCGCCGCAATACAATATAATGATGGTTAATGGTGTACGGCTGGAATCTACCGATCGTAACAATCGCAGTGTGGATCTGAACATGATAGATCCGAATATTCTTTCCGGGATTGTAGTTAAAAAAGCATTAACTGCCGATATGGATGCTGATGCAGTTGGCGGAACGGTTAACCTTAAAATAGGTAAAGCCAAAGATGGATTTCATAGTAATTTTTCGGCGCAGGGCGGCTATGGATCGATGGCAAACACTTATGGAAATTATAAATTCTCCGGAGTGCTAAGTAACCGATTTTTTGACGATAAACTAGGAGTCCAGGTATCCGGTTTTACGGATAAGTATAATAGAAACTTT
>JAJYIL010000565.1 GCA_021790055.1 Bacteroidota bacterium | reverse complement strand
CTAATCTCCTTCGACAAAGGAACAACGATTGAAAATCAGCTAATGAAATTAAATACATTTCCGAAATACTTACAAGTAAACATTTAAAAAAACCGCCGCTGAAAAATATCGACGGCGGTTCTAGATGAGTTATCTTGTTATGATAACTATTCAATCGTAATAAATCTATCCTTAGGTTTCATGGAAATTCCACAGCGGTTCGGAGCCTCGCCGTCATAAGTATTACCGCATGTAGGGCAAACCATATACTTGGATGCAAGTGTGTTCTCTTTGCCGGCGTTAAGAACATCAAGAGCATGCTGGTAAAGTACCTTGTGCTTCTTTTCCGTTTGGAATGCATAGTTGAATGAGATTAATGCAATGTTAACTTTATTATCGTTAGCTGTTTTGATAAAACCCGGATACATTGTTGCAACTTCATACGACTCGCCCTTAATTGCATCCTTCAAATTTTCTTTTGTTGATTTTACTTCGTACTTCGGAGTAACCTTGCCCATCGTTTCTCCAAGCTGCTCAAGCGCTGCTCTGTGGTTGCCTGCATGGATGCTTTCCGATTTTGATGCTGCTTCAAAAAGCAAAGCAACCTTGGCGTAGCCTTCTTCTTTGGCTTTCTTAGCGTATGCAGCATACTTCGCACTTGCAGTCGATTCACCGGTAATTGCGGCTTTCAGGTCTTTAATAGTTGCTTCACTTCCCTTGGGGGCGGAAGCATAACTCATAAAAGTCATCGTTAAAAATGAAACCATTACAGCGAACAAAAAATTTCTTTTCATAAGATTCTCCTTGATATAATTTCTAAAAATAATTCGGTACTAAACTATCCTGGTAAGTCTAAAGCTTTCTTTAATTGATTCTTAAAATCCGCTTAAAATAGTTGTTTGTGATTTGGAATGCACTTATTGGAAATTGAGAGTTGAACAATGAGCATTGAATATGGTCTGGAGGATTTCATTGTAAAAAATTTTCAATGCACAACTCTCAATGCTCAATATTCAATTAGTTACCTTTGATTTTTCATAGCAGGTTATTCAGCGGGTGGGTAATATTAATTAGGGAATGATATGTTAAAGTCTGTTCCCTTATTAACCTGACTGGAAACTGAAATGGTGATGTTCTGTAAATCAGCGAGCCTTTTAACAATTGCTAGACCGATGCCGTTGCCGTCAATCCGTGAGTTTCTTGATTCATCACCCCGGTAAAATCTATCAAATATTTTTGAAATCTGTTCCTCATTCATTCCCATACCTTTATCTTGAATGGAGCAGACAGTCTTATCTGCATAGTTTTCAACTCTAATTTTTATTTCTTCACCACCGCGGGAATACTTAATAGCATTCGATAAAATGTTTTCGATAATTATTTCCACCAGGGAAGAATCCGCATGAACAGGAATTCTACCATGGTCTTCATATTTAATTGAAAGTTTTTTTTCATTGGAGATGCTTTGCATGCGATGAAATACTGATTGCAGTGTTAAATTCAAATCTATTTCGGAAATTACCGGAACAACCTTTCCGCTTTCGAACCGGGCAAGCATTAAAAGTTGTTCTAGAAGTGCAGTCATCCGGTCAACTTCGCTGATGCAGTATTTTATTTTAGTTTCATACTCATCAACATCGCGCGGTTTTCTAATCAATACTTCAAGCGTTCCCTTCAGCACTGCCAGCGGCGTACGCAGCTCATGCGATGCATCTGAGGTGAATTGCTTTTCGCGAAGTACCGCATCTTCAAGCCTGTTCAGCAAATCGTTAATTGTTGATGTAAGCTTATAAATTTCGTCCTTATGTACAGGAAGTTCAATTCGCTCGTCAAGGTTTTCCTTTGTAATCCGCTCTGCAGTTGATATTACTTTGTTGATTGGCGAAATACTTTTACCGGCAATGTATCTTGTAACATAATAAAGAACGAGAAGTACAATCCAGAACGTTCCGAAAAGGATAGTAAATAAATTCTGCAGCACGGTAGCTGATTCGGCTAAAGGCATTGCAACAATTATGTAGCCCAGCGTAACGCCGATAGGATTTTTTATCGGAATTTGGACCTGTCTAATTTGTGAACCTGACAGTGAAGTGTTAAAATATGATTCGAACTTAAGCGTTGAATCAAAGCTCAATTTACCGTTTAACAAGTTCCCTGTTTTCTTTATTACCTTTCCTGCAGCATCATTTATTTGAATGAAAATTGGGTTGACTTCAATCCGACCATGCTCACTCTCATTCCATTCAAATGCATTAGCAATGATGAACTGGTCATTCAGAACTACAAGGTTTTTTTCAATCTCATTCGATTCGGCATCGAGGTCCTCGTCAAGATGCCTGTAAACTGTTTCACTTACGGAAAAATATATTACGACGAAAATTAGCCCGGTTAATACAGCCGTGCTTATCAAATAGAAAAACGAGATCCTATTTCTTAGATTAAGCTGCATCAAGCCTCCCGGACGATGTAGCCGACCCCGCGAACAGTATTTACAAAGCTTTTGCCGCTTCCGTCATCAAGCTTTTTGCGAAGGAAATTTATATAGACATCGATGACGGAAGTATCAGCATCGAAATGCATATCCCATACATGCTCAATTATCCGTGAGCGCGTGCAGACTTTTCCCTTATTCCGGATTAAAAATTCCAGCAAAGAAAATTCTTTTTGAGTAAGAGTAATTTCTTTTGATGCCAGGAATACTTGATGAGTTTCAATATTAAGCTCTATGCTGTTTAGCTTCAGTACGTTTTGTTCGCCTTCTTTTGTTCTTAGCTGAACTCTTATCCGGGCAAGCAGTTCTTCAAATTTAAATGGTTTCTTGATATAATCATTTGCACCGGAATCCAAGCCAAATACAGTATCGTCAAC
>JAJYIL010000564.1 GCA_021790055.1 Bacteroidota bacterium | reverse complement strand
TTGAAATTACGGATAACTATTGCAAAAATGTCAATCGTCTAATTCCTCGCATAAGAAACCTTCTTGGTTGAATAACAGAATTAAAGAATCATAAACATTCATTTCAGTTTCCACGCGAAATATTTTGTCACAATCCTCAAGATCAAAGTCCCATTTGCCTTCCCTGACAATATCTTTAATGTATGGATTTAACCTTAACGCTTCAGATTTTGTCTGAACGGATGTTTTGAATATAAGTATCATTTTCAAAAAGCTATCTCTGTTGTTAACAATTTTGTGTGAAGTCTAAAATAACTAAAAACATAATATATGGCGCTAACTTATCTTATCGAGACTAAGACTCTGAGCATAGGATACCCATTATGTTCTAATTTCCTTCCCAGAGCCTTACTCCTAATCGGAGAACTGGTGAAATATCCACTCTTGGTATCTGGTAGATTTCATTATTGAAATTTATGCTATGATTTCCCCGTAAGTATAAATGTATCGCAGGCTGAATATAAAAGTAATCACCAATAAAATATTGGTAACCAATGCCGAAGCCATAATCAATACTTTGGAGGTTCTTTTTTATCCCGGTAGATCTTTGCTCAATAGAATAGTCATGTAACTCCAGCATTGCATAGAAATCCCAATACTTCCATATATTGTATCCGGCAAAAACTCCGGGCGATGTTAGGTAGTATCTTTTAAATTGATCTTTTGAATTTCCTAAACCTGCCGGCTCTGCATTGTAAATTCCGCCGTTTATAACGCTAAATCTTATTCTAAATCTCTCATACCGGTAACCGATTGCCAAATGATATCCGTTAAAGAAAAACATTGGGACAAGCGATTCAATTTCAAATGCCTGCTGAACATTATATTTCGGCCTGCGCGTTTCTTTATTTGAAACCGTGTCATTTGTTTGAGCCTGTGTGACGGTAAAACATACCATCAAAAAAAATAATAGCTTCATCATGCTTTTCATTTTACTTTCCTTAAAGTACACATGAAAAGTAAATGTTTCATAGAGTCTATGAAAGGGACAAATGTCTATTTTTAAGTATGAGCTCATGCTTTAAGCGACTTAAATGTCTTGGTTCTATTCCTAAAATAGAAGCAATATATTTTGACGGAACAAGTCTTATCATCTCAGGATAATTCTTAAAGAGAAATTCATAATTTTCCGTAGCATTAAATGCTATCAAACGATAAATCCTGTCTTCTAACCCGGCACAATACTGCTCTACAAGAAATTTCCATATTCCGCTTAATTCCGGCAGAACTTTATTTAGCCTTTCCCAATCTTCAATTTTTATGACGGATAATTTAGCCGGTGTAATAGCTCTTATATTTTCAGCCCCGGGTTGTTTATTAATAAGACTTGCAAACGATGTAATAATATCTCCTTTAATACTTACCCAGCGGGTTATTTCATTTTTAGGTGTGTTATAAAAATGCTGTAGCATCCCTTTTTCGACAAAAGCAAATTCCTTGCATATAGACTTTTCTTTTATAAAGTACTCCGATCTCTTAAGCATCCTGGTTTGAATTATTTCTTGCAAAATGCTTTCAGAAGACCCGGATAATCCAATGCTTTTTAAAAATTCAAGAAACAACATAATTTTATCGAAAGTTTTACTCGGTACAATAATAGAACGTAGCGTTCATAATTAGTAATTTTCAATATCGTTAAATAATTATTAGAAACCTAAACATTGTTACTTACTTTCTTCCGTTCGCATTAAGCGAAAAAAGCAATCAAGACAAGTCCGGAAATTTGCTTCAAATCAAAATCTTGGATCACTTTATTTTGCGAATTGTTTTCTCGCGCCAAAAGTATTTTTGCTTTTACAAATTTTCTGTTTGACTCATCATAGGATGCCCCGTACAAAGCACATTCGCTTACGAAAGGTGTGTAACGGATATTTTCAAACTGCACAGGCACATCCAGTAATCCGTATCGACGGGAAATATCTCGAAGGGTTCGGATTTGCAATCTGCGACAGATTTGAAATTCATTTCGCGCATGAGCAGATCGTGATCAATAAATTAATATCAGAACCGCATTCGTATAAAAACACGACACCACATCAGAATCAGGTTCTATTCTCCTCAAACAAGCACAGAACGGGAAATCCATGACATTGTTTTTGTGCCCCGAAATTCTTAGATATGCAGCATTGATTTTGAAACTCCGGAGGAAGGGATGAAGCAACTAACAGACATGCAAGGAAAATCAGTAGGCACCTGGATTCGTGTCTCAACGGAAGACCAAGCGCGAGGCGAAAGCCCCGAACATCATGAGAAACGGGCACGACTCTATGCTGAAGCGAAGGGATGGAACGTAAAGGAGGTCTATCATCTCGAAGCGCTGAGCGGAAAGACGGTGATGGGATATCCACAAACGCAGCGCATGCTTGAGGACATCAAGAGAGGACACATCACCGGGCTCATATTTTCGAAGCTTGCCCGGCTCGCACGGAATACCCGTGAGCTTCTTGAATTTGCGGAGATATTTAATACCTACAGCGCAGACCTGATTTCGCTTCAGGAAGCGATTGATACTTCTACGCCGGCAGGAAGGCTCTTTTACACAATGATCGCTGCGATGGCCCAGTGGGAACGGGAAGAGATCGCTGATCGTGTCGCCGCATCCGTCCCTGTTCGTGCGAAGCTTGGAAAACCGTTGGGCGGGCAGGCGCCGTTCGGATACCAATGGTTGGAGAAAAAACTCCTTCCAAATTCAGACGAAGCGCCGATTCTAAAACTTCTCTTTGAACTCTTTCTTGAACACAAAAGGAAGAAAACAGTCGCCCGGCTGCTGAACGAACAAGGACATCGCACTCGAAACGGTTCAGGTTTT
>JAJYIL010000563.1:2209-2854 GCA_021790055.1 Bacteroidota bacterium | reverse complement strand
GTAATCGGAAGTTGTCTTTTCGATTTGAGCTTTTATTTCGTTGATTCTCTTCTTTATCTCATCAGATTTACCTGCACCCTCAACAATTGTAGTATTGTCCTTGTCGATGACGATTTTCTTTGCTGTTCCGAGATAAGAGATTGTAGCATTCTCAAGCTTGAATCCGCGCTCTTCGGAAATTACCGTACCGCCGGTAAGCACTGCTATATCTTCGAGCATTGCTTTTCTTCGATCGCCGAATCCGGGTGCTTTAACAGCAGCTACTCTTAATGTTCCGCGAATCTTGTTAACGACGAGAGTTGCTAATGCTTCACCTTCAAGGTCTTCTGCGATGATGAGCATTGATTTACCCTGCTGAGCAACCTTCTCGAGAATTGGTAAAAGATCTTTCATTGCGGAGATTTTTTTATCGTGGATTAAGATGTAAGGATCTTCCAATGCTGCTTCCATTGTTTCGGTGTTGGTAACAAAATATGGTGAAAGATATCCGCGATCGAACTGCATGCCTTCAACTACATCAAGACCTGTCTCGGTACCCTTAGCTTCTTCAACAGTTATAACGCCGTCTTTGCCGACTTTCTCCATTGCGTCAGCAATTAAATCGCCGATTGATTTATCGTTGTTTGCAGAGATAGCGCCGACCTG
>JAJYIL010000563.1:0-2199 GCA_021790055.1 Bacteroidota bacterium | reverse complement strand
GAGCGATTTCATTTCTGCCTTCAACGTCGCGGCTTACTTTCTTTAAGTACTCGACAACTTTTGTAACAGCCAGGTCAACTCCGCGTTTTAAGTCCATCGGGTTTGCGCCTGCGGTAACGTTCTTTAATCCTTCTCTGTAAATTGCCTGAGCCAAAACGGTAGCGGTTGTTGTACCGTCGCCGGCAACGTCGCTGGTCTTGGAAGCAACTTCGCGAACCATCTGGGCGCCCATGTTTTCAATAGCGTCCTCAAGCTCTATTTCTTTTGCAACCGACACGCCGTCTTTAGTTACGGTCGGCGCGCCGAATTTCTTTTCAAGAATAACATTGCGTCCTTTCGGACCCAATGTAACTTTTACGGCATTGGCTAACTTATCAACACCGCTCTTCAACTTTGCACGTGCATCTGCATTATATTCAATTAATTTTGATGCCATATTATATCCTCCGTTAAATTAATTTTCAAATTTCTAATTAAGCCTATCCGAAGAGTCCTTTGGGTCGGCTTTGTTAATTAACCGATAATAGCGAAGATGTCGCTTTCTCTCATTATTAAATATTCTTCACCTTCTACGGTGACTTCAGTGCCGCTGTACTTACCGTACAAAACTTTATCGCCGACTTTTACTTCCGGCTTAACGATCTTTCCATCGTCTGCTGTTTTGCCCGGACCAATTGCAACAACGGTTCCTTCAATTGGTTTCTCCTTTGCGGTATCCGGTAGAATTATTCCGCCTTTGGTCTTTTCTTCAGCCTCGCTGGGCTTTACAATTACTCTGTCAGCCAGTGGCTTTAAATTGATTTTTGCCATATTTTAACCTCCTAATATTTGATAACTTATAATTTGTAATTAGCACTCTCAAAAAGCGAGTGCTAATATACATCCTTATGAAAAATTTGTCAAGAAAAAAGTTTGGAGATTGTGATAGTAACGTTATGGAAAAGCCGGTTTTATTTTTTCTCTTGATATTTAACTCCATCATGTTTGCACAAGATTATAATGGAATAGATTTATCCCTAATCTTCAAAACGAATATCGGCGCCTTTCTTCTTTATAACCAGGTGAACAAACAATATTATAAATACAATATCGTCAGGTGCAGAAAAAGATTTCTCCCGGCTTCAACCTTTAAGATTCCTAATTCATTAATCGGCTTGGAAGCTAAGGTAATTCAGGATTCGGATTATGTTATTAAGTGGGATGGCAAGCCAAAGCTGATTAAAGTGTGAGAAAGAGACCATACTTAAAAATCTGCAATTTATTATTCCGTTGTACCATATTTTCAAGAACTTGCAAGGAGAGTTGGAAGAAATAAAATGCAGTATTGGCTTAACAAAGTAAATTACGGAAAAAAAACAATAGGTACCAAGATTGACCGCCTCTGGCTTGATAACAGCCTTAAGATTTCTGCCGATGAGCAAGTAGAGTTTCTTAAAAGAATTTATAATTACAAGCTCTCTTTCTCAAAGCGTTCGGTTGATATTGTAAAAGCCATCTTACCCGCGGAAAAAGTTGGAGATACGCTAATTAAATCCAAGACAGGAACAGGGAAGATAGATGATAATCATTTCATTGGCTGGCTCGTAGGTTATATTGAAAAGGGAAATGATGTTTATTTTTTTGCCTTCAATGTGGAAGGAAAGAATTATGAAGAAGCAATGGCTCTGCGTAATGAAATGCCTAAAGAAATATTTAAGAACTTGAAAATAATTGATTGAGTGCTGGTACTCGGAGAAATTCACTTTACTGTCTAAACTATCAATTTAATTTTACGTCGAAAAATCCGCCTTTTATTAAATCAATTCTGATCCATTTAGTCTCCAATATAAGTGAAATTACTTAAAATATTTATTTTTAAAAGATTTTTCTACCCGAACATCGGATCAATTTTTACTTAATAAATTAATTTATCGATTCCACCTAAAATAATAAGGTGAAAATTATAATATTTTGTATATTTGGAAGTTATTTTTTGAAATCGTCTTATTTATAGAAGTTGGAAATTAAACTAATATAAATTCAACATCATTTTGAACATTAAAAAATTGAATCATAAAATCAGACAGAGGAAATTCCAATGAAGTATTTCAGGTTGAGCTTTCTATTAATTTTTGCTGCTGGAGTTAAAGCAGCCTACGCTGCCGCGCCAGATGCTGCTTCGGCTATTAATAAAGGCGATACCGCTTGGCTATTAATTTC
>JAJYIL010000562.1 GCA_021790055.1 Bacteroidota bacterium | reverse complement strand
AAAACATAAACGGCTCATTAATCCCGGCAAAAAGCTCCAAAGCAGAATCTCCTACCGGGAATATGGGCGCGTACACTTATTATCTGAAGGGGCTGGATTATGAAAACCGCTGGTATGTATTCAAGGAGGACTTCGAGAAGAGAATTTCTCTGTTCAAGAAAGCTGTTAAGCTTGACCCGAAATTTGCTCAAGCGTATGCTCATCTTTCTATTGCTGAATCCGGTATGTACGGATTATACTTTGAGCGCAAGAAAGAAATGGCAGCCGAAGCTCTTAAATCGGCGATGAAAGCCCTTCAATTGAATCCAAATATTGCCGATGTTCATTTTGCGCTTGCTTATTATTACAGTAGATGCGAACAGGATTACAACAAAGCATTAAAAGAATATTCGGAAGTCCTGAGAATTAAGCCTAATGATGCCGATGCATATTCAGGCTCAGCTTCTATCTACAGAGCAAAGGGCAATTTTCAATTAGCAATTCAGAACTTTAAGAAAGCGAGCTCACTTGATCCTCTTTCAATCATGACTTTATTTGATCTTGGGGAAACATATAGAATAATCAGGGACTATAAAAATGCCGATAAGTATTATAAGCATGCAGTAAGGCTTAAACCGGATTTGCCTTTTACAAAAGCGCAGCTTGCTCTTAATTATATTGATTGGAAAGGGGACACCAAAACTGCAGAAGAAGTTATTAAGAATAGCAGATCAGTTGATGAAGATTATTATAACTACGATTACTCGGTTTCAGTGTACATTGATGTGTTGAAGCGAGACTATGACGGCGCCATCCGGAAGCTTATGCCTTTGAACAGAGATACTGCTGATGAGTTAATGGGCTACACTCTTAAAAAGCTTGAACTTGGACTATTATACAGATTTAAAAATGAACCGGGTTTATCAAGAGCTTATTTTGATTCTACAAGAATCCAGATTGAAAAAATGTATAGAGAAAATCCACTTGAAAAGCGCTTGCACAGTACACTTGGAATTGTATATGCAGGTCTTGGTAATAGAGATAAAGCATTGGCAGAATGTAAAAGGAGTATTGAAATGCACCCGGTTACCAAGGACGGGATTCAAGGCTCGGAATTCTTAGCAAGTTCAGGAAGCCAATGGGATCTGGCTCAGGCATATATTCTTCTGGGTGATTATGACAAAGCGCTGAACCAGATTGATTTCCTGCTCTCTATCCCGGGAGAATTTTCCATTAACAAATTGAAGCTTGATCCTCTGTATGATCCGCTGAGAAATCTTCCAGGATATAAAAAAATAATTGAAAAGTATGCAGGTATGGATTAGTAATCATCTTAACTAATTGTTTAGCTCAAATATCCCGGGGAGGTTTTTCGATTTAAGGCGGCTATTAAAATTTTTTTTAAGGATAAAAATATGAAGATTACTTACCGGCTGCTTTTATTTTCTGCTTTGCTATTGACGCAAAATATATTTGCGCAGGCGACCACCGGAAATCTTGAAGGCTGGTTATTTAATGAAATGCATCAGCCTATAGCCGCTGCAAACATACTTTTATCATCGCCGGATCTTCAAAGGAATGTAGGCACTGTAAGTGATCAACGCGGTTACTTTCAAGTTACGGCACTTCCGGTTGGCAGTTATACTATCGAGGTAAGTCATGTTTCTTATCAAAGTGAGGCAATAGCTAATATTTACGTTCTGCTTGGCAAAACAACTACGATAGGGATTATATATCTTAAAGAAAGAGCCGTTGAAACAAGCCCGGTAATTGTAACAGGGGACAGAGCTTTTCTTGATACCCGTTCGACATCAGACGGAAAAACACTTTCTGCAAAGCAGTTTGACAACATGCCTATCGAGCGGAATTATTTTCAAATTGCCGAACTGCTTCCGAATGCAAACCAGAGTTTTAAAGGAGACGGCGGAACAAACTTTTCTGGCTCAACCGGAATTGAAAACAGATTCTTTATCGACGGCGCAGAAATTACCTCTCCAACGTACGGCGGAATAATGTTTGACCTTCCCAATAATTTTATCCGCGAAGTTGAGGTAAGAACAGGCGGGTACCAGGCAGAATATGAAAGCTCACTTGGCGGGATTATAAATGCAGTAACTTATTCCGGCGGAAATAAATTTCAAGGTAAGATTTTCAGCTATCTTACAAACAACAACTTCAGCGGAACTCCGCGCTTATCTGCAGGGCAGCCGCCTTCGGGAGGTTATTCTAATTTCGATATAGGCTTTGGATTCGGCGGACCATTAATTAAAGACAGGCTTTGGTACTTTGTTGCTTACGATCCTAATTCAATCTCGGAAAATGTGAATGTAAAAGGTTTGGGTTTGCAGAAGAGTTATTTTGTCAAACATAAATTTGCCGGCAAACTTTCGTGGAATATGAATAAAGATAACTTCATGTCTTTTTCAATTTGCGGCAGCCCGCAGAATGGAAGGAATATTAGCGGAGCGGGTGAGTTGACGGTTCTAGACCCGGAATACTGTACTGAAAATGTTTCTCTTATTACTTTAAGCTCGGTAATAAAAGGGCTCCACAAGTTAAGTGACACATTTATGCTTGAATCTTTATTGTCTTTCGGGATGCAGAGATCAATATTGAAACCGGCTTCCGCCTACGGCAGTATGCCCTGGTTTGATGATTACGTAACAGGCTCTTCATCCGGAGGACTGGGATTTGAAAATAATAAATCAGGTACATACGTATACGATGCTTCCGTCAAAGGTACTTTAACTTTAAGATCTCATATTGTAAAAGCAGGTATTGCTCTGGCGGTTAATGCTGCAACAAGAAATGTGAAGATGAAAGGACTCGAGCATTTTCCCGATGCATATTTCAGCTTTGATATTGCCAACCAGGGAA
>JAJYIL010000561.1 GCA_021790055.1 Bacteroidota bacterium | reverse complement strand
CCAGCACCGCCATTATTGCGAGCCTGATCCTCGAATGTATGATCTCGTCGATCTGCTGATAATCGAATTCGTTCACTTTTGTATCGCAATTTCTTTTTTAAATTTATTATAGATGATTAACCCCGGCGTTACCTGGAAGGCAAGCATCATGAACGCCATTATAAGTACCGAGTGCAGTCCGGGATAAATAAACATTACTGTTGCGCCGGTCCACCATCCTATTGATAAGTTCCTTACCCACCTTAAATCGTAAACAAACCCGCTTAGCATAAACCCAACCCCCAGAACTGACGATAAAATAGGACTGATATATTCTCCGCTAATCGCTCCTGAAAATACTCCAACAAATCCGACAAGTGTCATCGCTATACCGCATGATAGCCAAATGGATTTCAACAGGTTGCCGGCGTAGGAATGAACCCTCGGCTTACTCTTTTTTGAATAATAGGAAATTATAGAATAAACCCAGCCAAATCCTATAAGTAGGACCCAAACCCATATAAAGTTCATCTTTATATTTAGAATCGCCATTATATAGTTTGTAAGCAGTCCGGCTGTTACAATTATTCCCCAGAATACATATCCCATGCCGTTGTCGATGGTAGTACGCTTGCTGTCGTCTATTATCCTTTTGATAAACTTTATATCATCGAGTGCTGTTTGTTCATCCATTTTAATGACCTCATTAAAGTACTTTGTTTTCTAAAGCAAATATAATACATGCAAATCTGTTTGTCAAGTATAATTTTTCATATTTAAATTCTTTCGGAGAAAATAGCATGCGCTTCTACTTAATTTATTGCTGACACAATTTGAAAGTCGGTATATCAATAAGCAATCTGATTGTTGTCGAATCTATTAGTAATAATACAAAGCGCTCTGCCCGGCTTTATCTTTCTTTCTCCCTAACCGGATAGTGCAGGAGAACAATTTCCCATTCGTTTGTTTATTTGATCTTAAGTTAATGTGGTTGACGTGGCGAAGCTGTGGGATACTATATCTACTTGCTTGCCTGTCAAATCTTATACGAATATGGTGATAATTGTTAGCGTACTGATTTTTAATTCTTGAAAAATTCCTTCATCGCTTAACTATTATTGTCAGGCAATAAAATGTTCGGGAAAGGATAATTATGATTTCTAAGATTTTTGCTACCGGCGATGTTGCTATTGATTGGTTTGAAGTTATCTCAGAGCCGAGAGTCGGCCCGGATAGTGATGACCGTGAAAATTGGGATCGCTATACCAATATTTGCCGGATACCCGCACCTGGTGGTACGCTCATGTTGGCAGAGATGATTCGAAACGCAACTAAACAAGAAGTTACCGGTCCAAGACTGGTCGCGAAGTTGGAAGAAATAACTCCTGAACAAGCAATTCATTCGGAAGTTTCCCTTGACCGCATAGACAAAACAAATAATTATACCATTGTTCAAAACAGGGGATACAGTGGACCTCCTATCGGGATACAGCAGCTTTGCCTGAAATCGAATGACTTTATTAAATACCCTTCTGACGCTTCCGGTGCAGAGTTAATTGTAATAGATGATACCGGCAACGGATTCAGAAATAGTGTTGATTTATTTCCGAATAATATCTCGGAAAAAGCAATCGTCATTTACAAGGTACACAGTCCGCTCATGAGAGGTGCATTGTGGAGATGGATGAAGGATAAGTCTGCATCTCACATCGACCCAACGAAAATAATTGTTGTAATAAATATCGATGACATTCGGCGGGTAAGTGAAGTTTCTATTCGAAGTGGACTTTCCTGGGAGAGTACAGCCTGCGATTTCATTTTTCAAATAAGAAGACAATCTCGTTTAGCCGAATTGGCTGATTGTTCTAACTTGGTTGTAACTATTGATACCGACGGCGCTATTTTGTATGAAGGCGGAGAACAGGGAAGTTGTACTCTTTTGTATGATGCCAAACGATTAGAAGGTGGGTTCCGCCGGGAGACTTCTGCTAAAATCATGGGGATGACTCAGGGATTTACTGCATTACTGGCATCTTCGCTCTCCGACCATGGAATTGAAGGACTTAAGGAAGGTGTTAAACAGGGACTTGCCGGCATGCGCGTTTTACAGCAAGGCGGATACGAAGTCTCTCCAACCAGGGTTTCTTTAGCCAACATTTCCTTTGAAAAGGTTGATGGTAGTTTCGTATACCATGAAGTAAAAATCCCAATGCGATATGATCTCAACAATCCCGATCCCGGTTACTGGCAAATTCTAGATCAGAAAACTGAAAATATTGCTGAGAACATTGCCGAGAATTATCTGCGTACCGGAAAGGATAAAACGCTCGATAGCGTTCCGGAGATTCAATTCGGCAAGAAACTTAAGACAATAGACAGAATGGAAATTGAGAGTTATAGCGCAATCCAACGTTTGATCCGCGAATATTTGGATAATATGAAACCTGAGCATCCTTTATGCATCGCCGTTTTTGGTGCACCAGGGTCGGGCAAATCATTCACTGTCGATGAAATAGAAAAATGAAATTACTTTTTGAGAATTACAAATAACGGATTATTCTGCATTGCAAGCCTTCCTGCAGATGTAAGCGACTTCTTTTTTAGCATAGAAATTCTCGATAAAGTATCAATCATTAAACAAATTATTGTCCGTGAAAAAACTCATCGTCATTGAAAAATGATATTCACCTTATGTGCAGCATGAGCAAAGCTATTTCACCGGTAAAAAGAACTGCGCTAATCAGTCTCATGTCGATTATGTTTTGCAGCAGTTACCGACAAAGTACTCTATCTATCATTGGACTAATCCTTTCTATAAAATAATATATTCCTGCTGGGGGTTCCAATCGCTATATAAAATTTCTTTACATCAAAATTATTCC
>JAJYIL010000560.1 GCA_021790055.1 Bacteroidota bacterium | reverse complement strand
ATTAAATTTTTTTTAAGGGGCTTAAGCCGTCAATTTAATCCTGTCTAATCCCTAAATACCTAAATAGTCTCGAAAACAAACAATAATTGAACAATTTAACAATTAATCAATTTAGCCATTAAATATTTTCTTTTCTTTTCGATTATGTATAATAGCTTTATTCTGGAAATAACTATATCCATTTGTTACACGAAATTCATGTTGGAACATAATAATTGCTAAATTATAATAATTTAATATATTTTTATGGGGGAACAATTTTTGCTATTTAGCAATAAAGTAAGAGCGAAGTATATTTATGAGCGGTTCACAAATATTATTAACAATTTTAGGATTAGCTTTATTTTCATTTTTGGCTTTAAATGTTAATAAGGTAGTTCTTAACTCAAGCAGCCAGACCGATGCATCCGAGTACATTGCAACTGCTACAACAATTGGTCAAAGCGTATTAAATATGGTAAGCAGCAAAGCTTTCGACCAGAATACAATCGGTAATCCGGCATATACCAATAACAATATGTTTACCCCTGCAAATAAGTTTGGACCGGAGAATGGCGAGACGCCGGCTAAATACAACGATATAGATGATTATAATAATTATGCGGATGCGGATACAACACCGCGAGCAGGCATTTTTAATATTTTAGTCCGCGTTAATTATGTGGATGATAATAATCCAAATACTATTTTAAGTACAACCTCAAGAACAAAGAGAATACAGGTAGCAGTTAAAAGCCCGTTTATGAAAGACACACTGTTTATGTATACGTATAAGAGTTACTAAGAATGCAGTATGTAATTAAAATATCGTCCAAAGAACTATCCGTCTTGAATAATCCAATTGGAATAATGGAATGTTGGAGTATTGGAATAGACCAACCTTCCCTTTCCCTTTATTCCATCACTCCATTACTCCATTACTCCATTTTTCCAATGAATATCCTCAATACTATAGATGCAGCACGGTAGGCTATGAATTCCAGCTTAGACATAATAGGCTCATATTTAATCGGCGGTATTGTTGTACTGGGTTTGGTAGGAGTAATGTTTCTATTTAACAGCAAAGCACAGGAAACTAAGCTGAGCGAAATAGCTCAATATTCTTCCGAACAGTTGGGAAATATAATTGAATATGATTTTAATAAGCTTGGTTACGGTGTTACGGGAAATAAAATTGTAAGCATTACGGATAGTTCAATTACCTTTTTAGCAGACCTGGAAAATAACCAGACTGTAGATTCCATTACTTATTCTACCACAAGAGAAAATAATATTCTTTATTTACTAAGGAGAGTAGTAGAAGGCGCACAGAATAGACAATGGATTGAGCCGGTAAAGAGCTTTAATATAGCAGGCATCGATACTGCGGGAAACGATACATACACTGTTTCCAATATTAAAGGAATTGATGTAAAAATATTAATAACTAAAGAAGGCTATGCTAATTCAAGATATAGTATAGGAGCCTTCTGGCAAAGAGAATTTTATCCACCAAATTTATAAGGAAAAGATACCCGGTATCTAGGAAAATTATATGGGCAGAATGCTTTTAATATTGCTAATTGGCGGAGGGATGCTGTTTTCGGTAGCATCATTAAATATGAACCGCAGCAATGATGAGATGCTTGGCAATGCGGTAAATGAGTATCAGGAAAAAGAAGCAAAAGATTTTGCTAAGAGCGGAATTGAATTTGCCGTTAAAAATTTATCAACTGATTCGACATGGACAGGCGAATCAAGCCAATTGGAAGGAGGCTCTGTTGTTATATCAGTAAAAAGCACAACAAGCCAGTACCCCAATGGACCAAATGCAAATTTGACAAGCGCAAGACAAATAACTTCAACCGGTATATGCGGTAAAGATTCTGCCACTGTTATGGCGGTTATTCAGCTTTCAAATCCGAATGGTTCCGGCAATAACAATCCTCCGGGTTTTATGAATAACGCAGTAACTACAGGAAACAATTGCTGCTTAAACGGCAATGTTGATGTTGAGGATGACGGTAATTCACAGTGGAATGCCAATATACATGCAAACGGTAATTTTAATATGAACGGCAACAATACCGTAAAAGGATTTGTAACTTATAGCGGTCAAGCGGCAATAAATCCGTCAGGGAGTGAAAATACAAATATAGTGCCTAATCAAAACCCGGATAACAAGCCAAGCTGTACACAATCTTCCGAAGTAGATATACCTTCATTTAACCCTAACAACTACAAAATTAAAGCGACAAAAATTTATAATTCAAATACAACCATAAGCGGCAACATTACGCTTGGAACGAAAGATCATCCTGAGATTGTTTATGTTGGCGGAGATTGCACTTTTAATAATACAACCATTTTAGGATACGGCGATTTCATTGTAACAGGGAACATTCTGGTTTACGGCAACGTAACTGTTTCTTCTCCGGATCCTAACGGAAGCTCTTTAGGCTTATACACCGGCAGTGATGTAAATGTAAACGGCAATGTTACTTTGTGGGCTCAAATCTTTTCAGGCGGCAACACAAACTTAAACGGCAGTAGTAACGTGCATGGAAGCGTTACCAGCCGGGGTACTGTAAATTTTAACGGGAGTGTAAATATATATTATAGACCGGCAGAAGGAGAGCTTACTTCTCCATTCTGGGAGGGTGAAGACAATGGTAATAATAATGCAAATACGAGACCTGCGATAGTATCGTATTATGAATGAACATATATTGAGTATTGAAAATTACTCTGTACTGGTTAACTTGTATAGTATTCAATATCCGGAACTTATAAACATCTAACTGTTAATAATCTTTTTTACGTCATTGATAAATTCTTTAGCTTGATTCAAATATCCTAATACATTTTTTTTAAAAAATCAAT
>JAJYIL010000559.1 GCA_021790055.1 Bacteroidota bacterium | reverse complement strand
CGGCACAACTGTAATTTCTTATTTCTACGATAAGGCAAAAAAACTTTACGGAGAAGGAAAAGTAGATATTGATAATTATCGATATCCTGGTCCAAAACCCAACACCAAGGAAACTGTAATTGTTATGCTTGCTGATGGCTGCGAATCAGCCGTTAGATCAATTGAAGATCCTGACCCGCTAAAAGTTGAAAATGTAATTGGACATATAATTCAAACAAGGATAGATGAAAATCAACTTGATGATGCGCCAATTACCTTCCATGATTTAACGAGAATCAAAGAGTCGTTTACAAGCATTTTGGTAGGGCAACGCCACCACAGGATACGTTACCCAAAGCAAGATGAATTAGAAAAAAGTACGGACGAGAAACTGGAATAATGGAAATATTTTTAAAAGAATATTTATCTCTTATAAGATTAGAAAAGAATCTTTCCGAAAATACAGTTTCATCTTATAAAAGCGATATAACTGCTTTCATACGCTTCTTGGAAGAATTTGGCATTAACGATCCATCGCTTGTGTATTATAAACATTTAGCTGCATTTTTCAAGGCGTTGAGCAATCTTGGGCTTTCAGTAAATTCGGCAGCACGATATTATTCATCAATAAAAGGATTCTTTCTTTTTCTTTACAAGAACAAATACATAAAAAATAACCCCGTCGAAAAACTTTCATCTCCAAAGCTAAAAAAAAGCCTCCCGTCGGTTCTTTCCATACAAGAAGTCGATTCAATTTTGTCTATGCCCCAAGTTGATGAAAAGTTAGGATTAAGAGACAGAGCACTTTTGGAGTTATTATACGCTTGCGGAACAAGGGTTTCGGAATTAGCATATTTAAAATTGTCAGATCTTTTTTTTAAGGAAGATGTGATAAGGGTTTTCGGCAAAGGCTCGAAAGAAAGGCTAATACCTATAGGCAGCAGCGCGGTTAACTGGATTACAAAGTATTTGCATCAAAGTCGTCCTCTACTTGAAAAAAAAGCAAAAAGCGAAAATTATGTCTTCTTAAATAATCGCGGCACAAAGCTTTCAAGAATGGGAGTTTGGAAAATTGTGGAAAGATACTCTAAAGAAGCCGGGATAAACAAGAAAATTCATCCACATACTTTTAGACATTCTTTCGCAACACATTTGTTAGAAGGAGGGGCAGACCTTCGCGCTGTACAAGAGATGCTTGGTCATGTAGATATTTCAACAACGCAAATCTACACACACATTGACAGAGAATACATTAAACAAGTTCACAAAGATTTTCACCCGAGAGGATAAACAATTGTCTGGAATACACGTTAGCGATAAATTAATCTCATTTTTAACATTTTTGCCAATATTTTTTATTTCAATTTCGGTTCATGAATTTGCTCATGCTATTACGGCAAGTTTGTTTGGAGACGACACTGCAAAAAATCAAGGAAGGCTAACATTAAATCCATTTAAGCACGCGGATTTAATAGGCACTTATTTAATGCCCATTGCTTCTTTTGCTTCAGGGTTTGCGCTTATTGGCTGGGCAAAACCGGTGCCGGTAAAGAGATCCAACTTTAAAGATCCTTACAAAGATGATGCAATAGTTTCATTTGCCGGTCCTGCTTCAAATTTTATTTTATCAATTTTATTTTTTATTGCTTTCGTAACTGTTTTTAAGTCGGGTTACGGGCAGTCTAAATATTTATTAAACTTTCTTTGGTACGGCGTATTTCTAAATATATTTTTATTTGCTTTTAATTTAATTCCAGTACCCCCGCTTGACGGTTCTTTTATTTTGTTCGATCTATTTCCTAATAAATATACTGCGCAAATTTTGAGGTTAGGAATCTATGGTTCAATAATTTTGATGTTCTTAATATACAGCCCTTTGTGGGGATATTTTATGAATTTCATAAACTTAATATTAAGTTTGTTATTGAAAATTGCAGGCCTTAGTTGATGTTTAAGCTTAGATATTTATTATTCATCTCAATTGTTTTTTATGTTTCAATATTTTCCGGCTGTAATGAAAAGAGAAATGACGGTAACGCGCAAAGTAGCTTAAGAAAGAACGAGAAAAAATCCTCCGGAAGCTCAGGATATTTTTACTTTGTGGGAATAATTAATGAAAAGCCAGGATTATACAAATATAATTTTTCTTCGAAAAAGTCTGCAAAATTCTGGTTTAATAAATATGAAAATGTCCTTCAACTTTCATATTCACCGGATAAAAATTTCGCATTCTTCATAACCGCTGAAAATATAAGCAAGTTAGGAATTTTTTCATATCTCACGAATGTTAGGCTTTATCTTTTAAATGCAAAATCTTCGGAGGTTTTTTTCTTAGAGAATATCGGCAGCGGGTTTCAGGTTTTCACTTCGTGGGAAACAAAGAATGCCTTTAAAATTATTCTTAATTCACCCGATAAAGGTAATGTGACTTACGTAAATCAAACTACCGGATATTTTAACACCTACGGAAAAGAATTAATGGTGCAAACAAAAACATACGATATCACTAAGGACGGCTACCCGAATCCGCCTAAAACTAAAGGCAATAATATTTCACCGAACGGCAAATATAGAATATTTTCTGCCGATTCTATATCTACTTCGATCTTTTTGCAGATAATTTCTTCGGGAAAAAATATTTTAATAACATCAGTGAATCAGGATTTGAAGCAAACAAGCTGGACGGATGATGGAAAGTTTGCAGTCTTTTCTACAGCGAATACTCCAACTGAAAATTTAACTAATAAACTGGGAAGCGGAATGTCGGGCATTTTTGTTTATTCGATAAGAGAAAACAAAATTATCCATCAATGGAATGTCAGCGGAGTAGGAAATTTTTTACTTATAAATGATTTTTTGATTTTTGACAATGGATTTGGGAATAC
>JAJYIL010000558.1 GCA_021790055.1 Bacteroidota bacterium | reverse complement strand
GGAACCTCTGTTTGTAATTCAATTGATAATTACTTTTGCATATATTATTTGGGGTACGGCGGTATTGATAACAAAAATCCCGAAGGTAAGGACGGTTAAGCAGAAAAATCAAACTATTTTTTTGTTGGTCGGCTTTCTTGTTATTATTATTTACTTTGTGTCAATAAATATCTTCCGCTTATATCTTGCTACCGAATTCTCAACTTATTTTCTAAATACTATTTTTGTATTATCAATCAATATTTATTTTCTTTTCATATTAGTCCATTACAAATCTTTCAACAAACAAAACATAATACGAAGTGGAATTTTATATTCTATTATTTACACAGTTATTCTGTCGGTCTACTTTATTATTGTGGATAAGTTAAGTGATGTCTTAAAAATTTTCCTTGGCATAAATTCATTTTATACATACGCACTTATAATCTTAATATTAGTAGCATTGATAAAGCCTTTAGAAACCAGACTGCAAAAATTATTGGATAAATTTTTTCTCAGAGATATTAGCGGGTACCGCCATAAATTTTCCGTATTTAACTTAGAGATTCAAAATTACATGGGGCTTGAGGAGCTAATGCTTAGATTGAAAAGCTTCATCAAAAGTAATTACCTGGTCGAAGAGGTTACTTGCTATCAAAAAGATGAATCCGGTAATTATTATTGCAGCAGCAATCGTGATGAGAAAATTCCGTCCGCCGCAATTGAGCCTTACCTTGATATTTTTATCTCTTCGAAAAAGCCTGTAGAGATTTTTGAGCTTGAGGTTAAGAACGGAAATTCATCACTATTAAAATTATTGAAGAAGCAAAAAATAGAGTTAATAATGCCGTTAGTTTTCCAGGGTGAAATACTATCTTTCATCTTTCTCTCAAAGAAAAGATACGAAAATAAATTTACCGAAGACGAACTTGATAGGCTTTCGATATTGACCAATGAAGCTGTATTAGCATTTCACCGGAATAAAATATTTGAAGATTTGAAAGTACAGAAAGAAGAACAGTTCAAATTAGAAAAGCTTGCAGCAATCGGTCAAATGACTGCCGGCATTGCACATGAAATTAAAAATCCGTTAAACATAATTTCTATTTCTGCACAGAATATAAGAAGAGGAAATTTGACCCCGGAAGAAAATTCGGAATTGCTTGATTATATTGTTAATGAAGTAAACCGGCTTGATAAGCTGTTGAAAGATTTTCTAAAGCTATCCCGCACTTTGGAAATAAATTATGAGGTTGTTGAAATCGGGACTTTATTTGCAAAAGCAATAACCGCGGCAGAAGCCAAAAATACAAATCATATAAAAATTTCATGCGACTGCATAAAAAAAGCTTTCGTTAAAACCGACCCGAACCTTCTATATCAAGTATTGCTGAATATCGGCATAAACGGAATAGATGCAATTATGGAGCGGTGTAAAAAAGATAATAATTTTATCTGCCAGGATGGACTGCTTCAATTTTCTTCGGAAGAATTAGGGAACAAAATTTTAATTAAAATTGAAGACAACGGAATCGGCATACCGGAAGAAAAGTTGAATGAAATATTTAATCCTTTCTTCACTACGAAGGAAGAAGGAACCGGACTCGGCTTATCAATCGTTCATAATATAGTTACAAGCATGGGTGGCACTATTTCAGTTAATTCTAAACCGGATTCAACTCAGTTTGTTATTTCTTTTCCCATTAACTAAAAGGACTGATATGGATAACCAAAAAGCAACCATAATAATTGTAGACGACGAAGACAAGGAAAGGCGTGTTATAAGCTTGAGCTTGAAAGAAAATTATAATATTCTTCTTGCCCAAAACGGCAAGCAGGCAATTGAGCTTATAAATAATAACCGCATTCATCTAATACTTACCGATTTTAATATGCCGGAAATGAACGGGCTTGAATTGCTTCGCTGGGCAAAAGAAAATTATAAAACTATTCCCGTAATAATTATGACCGCATTCGGCAGCATCGAGAACGCCGTAGAAGCAATGAAGATGGGCGCGCTCGATTATATTTCCAAACCAATTAAAATAGACGAGCTGGAAACCGTAATTGAAAAATCTTTGCAGTTCGGAAAGCTGCTTGAAGAGAATTTATCATTAAAAGAAAAAATAAAGAAGTATGAAGGATTCAATGAAATAATTACAATCAATCCGCAAATGAAATCGTTAATGGATTTAATTGGACAGGTAGCTCAAACGCCGGCAACAATTTTAATCGAAGGCGAATCAGGAACCGGTAAAATGCTTTTTGCGCATGCGGTGCATTATTTAAGCAGCCGGGCGGATAATCCTTTTATTGAAATTAATTGCGGCGCTATTCCGCATGATTTATTGGAGAGCGAGCTCTTCGGACACGAACGCGGCGCATTTACCGGCGCAGTAAACATGAAAAAAGGAAAGTTTGAACTTGCCAGCGGAGGAACTTTATTCCTTGATGAAATAGGCGAACTGCCGCTTGACTTGCAGGTGAAGCTTCTTCACGTTTTGGAAAACCAAAAATTTACACGCGTTGGCGGGACCCAGTTTATTACTACCAACGCAAGAATTGTTGCGGCTACAAATAAAAATTTGAAGAGTGAAGTTGATAAAGGGAATTTTAGACAGGATCTATATTACCGCCTTCGTGTTGTTTATTTGCGTATTCCTCCTTTAAGAGAAAGAAAGGAAGATATTCCACTGCTTATTGAACACTTCCTAAAAAAATATTCCGGCTTAAATAAGAATGAAAACTTGGTTGTTGTAGAAAAGGCTAGAAAGATTTTGCAAAGCTACGATTGGGACGGCAACATCCGCGAGCTTGAAAATGTAATTCAGCAATCAATCATTTTCTCAACAGACGGAAGAGTTACTCCGGAAAATTTACCTGA
>JAJYIL010000021.1 GCA_021790055.1 Bacteroidota bacterium | reverse complement strand
CGGTAAGTCCTCTCATAGTGGGTGGGCAGAGACGGAATCGAACCGCCGACACAAGGATTTTCAGTCCTTTGCTCTACCGACTGAGCTATCTGCCCTTCATTTTTTTTGTCCGCCAAAATTATACAAAACGGTAATAATATCCAAGGATAAACATTACATCAGCAGCGCCATAATTGCTTTCTGAACGTGAAGCCTGTTTTCCGCTTCATCGAATATAACGGAGTTTGGTGAATCAGCGACTTCGTCTGTTACTTCGTCTCCACGGTGCGCAGGCAGACAGTGCATAAAGATATAATCTTCTTTTGCATGCTTAACAAGATTTGAATTAACCTGGTAGCTTTTAAATATTTTCTTTCTTTTATCGGATTCGCTCTCCTGTCCCATGCTTGCCCAGACATCTGTATAAACAATATCTGCGTCCTTTACAGCTTTCACCGGATCATCTATTATTTCAATTTTACTTCCTGAAGACTTTGCATTCTCCATGGCATTATCAACAATCTGCTTCAAAGGCTTGTACCCTTCCGGCGAAGCAATACTGATATTCACGCCGGTTTTAGAACATCCGTGAAGCAGGCTATGCGCCATATTGTTTCCATCTCCAACGTAAGCGAACTTCAATCCTTTAAGCGTTTTTTTCTTTTCAAGAATTGTAAACAGGTCAGCTAATACCTGGCATGGATGAAGCAAATCCGTAAGCCCGTTAATTACCGGGATGGACGCATACTTTGCAAGTTCAACAACGTCCTGGTGATCGAATGTCCTGATCATTATTCCATTCAAATACCGCGAAAGAACCTTAGCAGTATCAGGTATGCTCTCGCTTCTTTTTAACTGAAGATCTCCCGGACCAAAATACATTCCAATCCCGCCAAGCTGGTAAATACCAACTTCAAAGGAAACACGTGTTCTTGTCGAAGGCTTTGAAAAAATCATCCCTAAAGTCTTACCCCTTAGTAAATGATGTTCTTCGCCGGTCATCAGCTTAAATTTTAGAGATGAGCTTAATTCAAATATCTGCCAGATTTCTTCTTGCGTAAGATCGTTTATCGAAATCAGGCTTTTCCCAGCCAAGTTTACTGCCATATTAAATCCAAAAATAATTTTATGATTAGCCTTTTCTAATTTATAAAGTTTTCACTTCCGTGCAAAGTGTGAAATTAAATTTATTGAATATAAATGCAATCCCTGAGTTATTTTTTACAGGAATCGAAATATTTTTAAAATTTTATGAAATAACTCCTTTCTCCTTTAATACGGTTCTAACCGTAACGGCTCCAATTTCCTGAAGTTCGTACCGCACTCTTGTAGAAGGCTTGTTTATCTTCAAAATCCTGCCGAGGTCAATCGGCGTACCAATAACAACCGAATCGCAGTGAGTGTTGTTGATTGTAATTTCTAGGTCTTTAATCTGCTCTTCGCCGTATCCCATTGCAGGCAGTAGCTTTCCGATCTTCGGATATTTTTTGTATGTATCCGAAATAGAGTTGACCGTAAATGGTCTTGGATCTACAATCTCTGCCGCACCTAAGTTCCAGGCTGCAATCATTCCTGCACCGTACTCCATTTCACCATGAGTCAACGTCGGCCCATCTTCAACAACTAAAACTTTCTTACCTGAAATCAATTCGGGGTTATCAATAAATAAAGGAGACGCTGCTTCAATAACTTTTGCTTTAGGATTTACAATGCGGATGTTGTCCCGTACAATCTTAATACTTTTCGGTTCGGCGGAATCAATCTTATTAATTATTACTGCATCTGCTATTCTTAAAGAAGTGTTACCGGGAAAATAATTCATTTCGTGTCCAGCCCGATGAGGATCGACAACAGTAAATACAACATCTGATTTATAAAAAGGAATGTCGTTGTTGCCGCCGTCCCAGATAATTACGTCTGCTTCCTTCTCCGCTTCTCTTAGAATAGCTTCGTAATCCACGCCTGCATAGATAATGCTTCCCATAACTATGTGAGGCTCATATTCTTCCATCTCTTCAATTGTGCATTCATATTTTTTAAGATCATCCAGCGTAGCGTAGCGCTGTACTTTTTGCTTTACCAGATCGCCGTAAGGCATTGGATGCCGTATTGAAACAACTTTTTTCCCGGCTTCTCTTAAAACCTGCACAACCTTTCTAGAAGTTTGAGATTTGCCTGAGCCTGTTCTAACTGCGATTACCGAAACCAAAGGCTTAACGCTCTTGATCATAGTATCGTTGTTGCCTAAAAGCTTAAAAGAAACTCCTGCAGCATTTACAATCGAGGCTTTAGTCATTACATAATTGAACGGAACATCCGAATAAGAAAATACCACTTCATCAACCTTTAGCTCTTTTATAAGATTTACTAAATCTTTCTCGTCATAAATTCTTATTCCTTTGGGATAAAGATTACCGGCTAATTCGGACGGATAAATTCTGCCGTCAATATTCGGAATTTGCGCTGCGGTAAAGGCAACTACATTGTAGTCTTCATTATTTCTAAAATAAACATTGAAGTTATGGAAGTCTCTTCCGGCGGCGCCCATTATTAAAATATTTTTACGGGACATATTAAATCCCCCTTCCTTTCTTTTTGTTGATACTTTTTTGAGTTTCGACACACATTAGGCTAAATCTTTGTATATAGTCTAACTATACATGTATTTTTATACCAACTAAAATAGGAAATAAAAATTGAAAGACAATAGGGTAAGACTTAATATCTAGGAAATAAGATGTCATCTTTTTCTAAAGATGACATCTTTATACTTCATTCTACCGTTACACTCTTAGCCAGGTTTCTCGGCTGATCGACGTTCAATCCCTTCTTTACAGCAATATGGTAAGCGAGCAATTGAAGCGGTATAACAGTCAGCAGCGGCATCAGCATTCTTATTGTATCCGGTATTTTTATTGAATAATCTACAAGGCTATCAATCTTATCATCATTCTCACTGGCAATAGCTATTATTCTTCCGTTGCGTGCTTTTATCTCTTCTATATTGCTGACGATCTTTTCGTAAGTAGAATCCTTTGGAGCTATAAACACTACCGGCATGTTATCGTCGATAAGCGCGATTGGACCATGCTTCATCTCCGCTGCCGGATAACCTTCGGCATGTATATATGAAATTTCCTTAAGCTTTAATGCACCTTCAAGCGCAACCGGAAAGTTGTAGCCTCTCCCGAGGTAAAGAAAGTTCTTCACATCCTTGAATTCTTCGGCTATCTTTTCTATCTGATCATTCAGCTTTAGTATTGTCGATATCTTTTCAGGAATTTTTTGAAGCTCTTCAACTATTGTTTTACCATCGACAAGACTCATGTCTTTTCTTCTTGCAATAAGTAAAGTGATAAGCGCAAGAACAACAAGCTGTGAAGTAAAAGCCTTAGTAGAAGCGACTCCTATTTCAGGCCCGGCATGAGTATAAACGCCTGCTATGCTTTCTCTCGCAATCGAGCTTCCTACAACGTTGCAAATGCCAAGCACAAGCGCACCTCTAATTTTAGCCTCGTGCATTGCTGCCAGGGTATCTGCAGTCTCGCCGCTCTGGGATATAAAAAAGATCGTATCGTCTTTACCAACAATCGGGTTCCTGTAGCGGAACTCGGAAGCATATTCCACTTCGGTTGGAATTCGGGCAAATTGCTCAAACATATATTCACCTACCAAACCTGCATGCCATGAGGTTCCACATGCAGATATTATTATTCTTTTTGTATCCACTAATTGATCGACAACAGATTCGAGCCCGCCTAATTTTGAAGTTCCCTTTTCAAGCAGCAGCCTTCCGCGCATCGAGTTGCAGACAGATTCCGGCTGTTCCATAATTTCCTTAAGCATGAAATGAGGAAAGCCTCCTTTGCTTATCTCATCCAGGCTCATCGTAATTTCATGGATCTCCTTGTCAACCTGCTTATCAAGAATTGTCTTTGCAATAAAATGATCTTTATAAATCTCAATTACCTCGCCGTCTTCTATGTAGACAATCTGTTTTGTATGTGCTAATATTGCAGCTACGTCGGACGCTACAAAATTCTCATTCTCGCCTATCCCGAGCACAAGAGGAGAGCCTTTTCGGGCAGCTACTACCTTATTAGGTTCATTAGCATAAACAACGGCAATTCCGTATGTGCCTTCAACTTCGCCCAGCGCCAGTTGAACCGATCTAAACAACGAATGCCCTTTGACTAAAAAGCTGTCGATTAGATGAGGCAGTACTTCCGTATCGGTTTCAGTAATAAATTTATAGCCAAGCTTCTTCAACCCTTCCCTAAGAGCCTGGTAGTTTTCAATTATACCGTTGTGAATGACAAATAAATTCTTAGATGTGTTGAAATGAGGATGGGCGTTAGTCTCATTCGGCGCACCGTGCGTTGCCCATCTTGTGTGCCCGATGCCGAGAGTAGCCGTTATATTCAGCTTATCCACTTTCTCTTCAAGAAGAGAAACCTTTCCCTTGTTTTTTATAACCTGGGACTTACCGTTTGCTATCAATCCAAGTCCGGCAGAATCATAGCCCCGGTATTCCAGGCGCTTTAAGCCGTTAATTAAAATAGGTATACAATTTTTTTCACCCACGTAACCAACTATTCCGCACATCTGCGCCTCTCTTTTTGTTTGGATAAAATATTTTTTGCGGGACAATTTAAAAAAATTTTCTTCTAAATAAAAAGAATAACCGGTCTAACGGTAAGGTGAAAAAAATTACCTTATCCGTGCAAGCTTTTGTATTACGGATTTCTGTACAGCCCCATTCTTATAGACGACCTGGTAAAGGTAAGTGCCGTTTGCAACCTGATCGCCATCCTGGTCTCTGCCGCCCCAATGCACCCGGTTAAAGCCTATCCTTAGCTGTGAGGTTGGAACTTCAATATTTCTTATCAGCCTTCCGGCAACGGTGTAGATTTTTATTCTCAACACATCCGGTACTCTGTCTCCCGTAAGCTGGAATGTAAAATAAGTATCCGATTTAAATGGATCCGGAAAGTTGTACAGATCAATTATATCTTCGTTATTATAGACGTAAAAATCAAAATGAGTAGCCGAGTTGCCTGTGTAATTACCGGAATAGTCTTTTGCAAGAATATCCAACGAATGCTTTCCATCTGCAAATTTAGGCGTCCAGGTTACCGTTGCCGTATTATTTGGATAAGGTGAATATGCGAACTGAACTTCCGGGTTAGAAAAGATTAGCGGCGAATTATCAATTACAATCGAGAAATCGGAGGTATCTATCGGCAACGGACTGTTATCCTTAAGCTGAATCGAGATTTCAGGCTTTGGCGAAACTATATCTCCGCTGTATATTTCCTTACCGTCAAAGGTAACCGAAAGTGTCGGACTTGTTGTATCCTTTAAAAGATAGAAGCTGCCGGAAGCCGTATTGTTAAAAGAATAGAATTCCTTAGTGCTTGAACTGATAATAACAGTTATATTATTTGAAGACGGCAGCCCTGTTGATTGAATTTGCGTGCTTATTTGGGTCAAACTATCAGCTTGTAGAGTAAATCTTTTTGTAAAGAAGGCTGAATCGGATGCGTTGAGGTAAAATTTAGCAGTTGCAGAATCATCAGCCGACAAACCGTAATTATGCACTTGCAAGTTAACGTCTACTGGAACTCCTTGGAGAACCGAATCGGGAGTAATTGCAAGATCATTATTTGTAATTGAAATATCAGGCAGCGAAGAATAATTTACCTCAACAGATTTTAGCTTAACCGATGAAGCATTTGCAAATGATGAGTCGATAAAATTGAAGTTCATTTTTAGGTAGTTGTACTTATTCGCATCTATATTATTAAGAGAATATGCCGGAGGTAAATTAGTGTTTAAAGTGTCCCATAGGCTGGTATTAGAATTCTGCCCAAGCAGTATTGCACTGAACGAAGCATCGCTGCTGAAATTCTCAACTGAATAAGACAGGCTCTTCCATTTGCTTGCGGGACCAATTACGCTTGTTAATGCGGAACCGTCAGCATCGAGATATCTTCCTTTAAATTCTGAAATCTTATTCTTAACATTTTTTCTAAAGACTGAAGCGTACACAAGGTTATTTACCCAATCGTAGCACCAGCCGTAATAGCCCTGGAACGGAACGTAAGTCAGCCACTCTTCTTCAAACACTCCGTTTGAAAGCCTGATCCTCCTCATGTAGCCGCTTTCATAATTTTCATACGGGAACAAATATCCATCTGCAACAAAGAAGCCTGTAAAGCCTTGATAGCTCGTGCTGAGAAGCTTAATATCCGGCTTTACTAGCGCCCAATTTTTAGAAGGATCGAAAGTACGAAGCATATAATGATTATCACCGGTGCTGTCTCCGGTTGCAAGGTTATAAACGTAATTACTGTCTGCCGCAAGATAGAACGAGCCGCTTTCTACTTTTCCATCGTTCACTCTGATCATACCGGATGGAATTGATACTGAAGTTGTATCGCCTGTATTCCTGTCAACTCTGAGAAGCTTATAGGGATCTCCCGTAGCTACGTAAATGTATCCATCGTGGAAATAGAACATTCCGTCCTTAATAGGCGCGAAGAAGTTTGGAATTGTGCCGTAATATTGCCCCTTAACAGTCCCGTTGTATCCGGTACCGATTTTATATATCCTGGAATATCCCAGGCTGTTATTAAACAAGGCATAGTACCACATCGTTCCGACATACAAATATTTTCCGTCCGAAGTAATCGAAGTCATTCCGACCGAATCGAATACAGCAGTATCGGATGGAAAGATATCTCCAAGGAATGTTGAAGTTGAAGGATGCGGCGGGATGTAATTTGAATTTAACACTAAGCCGGAATCAGTTGCATTCATGTTGTAATAATTAAACAGCAACATCTGCTTGCCGCTTGAATAATATCCGCCGACATTAGAGCCCAGAACTGCAAACGTGCGCGGCTGGCTCCAATTGCTTGAATCGCTTCCGTCGTAAATTCTTGATCTCCAGAAATAAATTCCCTTTTGCAAGTTAGTTGTCTTGTATGAAATTAATCCTTCCGAACCGGAAAGCTGTTGAGATATTACCGGCGAGGAAAAATCGAGTGATGTGTCAATCTGTATATAATAATTTAAAGGATGAGAAATGTAATATCCGATGTCGGCAATCCTGAAATCGACAAAATTATTTTGAGTTGAATATCCGTCTGCCGGCGCAAGTATGTTCGGATTATTCAGATTAAAAACTGCATACGTCTTTTGAGCAGTGTTATCCGAATGATCCATTTCAGGGATTGTATTTACTTCATTCACTTTTGCCGTTAATGTATAAAGATCTGGCTTGCTGGGAATCCACGTAAAGTACGCCGAATCATCAAGTGCAAAGCTCGGAAGTCTTTTCTCTTTCAGTTGATAAGAGGTATCCGGCGCATTCACAAATAGTTGAACCGTAACTGTATCGGAAGGGAAAACCATTCCAAGATTTTGTATGTTTACTTTTATTCGAACGGTATCGTTTACAACCGTATTATCTTTATCAAATGATATGTCCGAAGAGGTTATGCTAAAATCCGGTTTATCAGGTATTGCAAGTTTTAAAAGCGGATCACCAAGATATGTAAGCAAGGCAATCTGGCTCGTATTGTACCCGGTTGCAGGAGCTATGTTTTTAATATCTTGAAAGACTTTGCCGACGATAAAATTTCTTTTATCAAAAATCTGATCGAAGATTAAATTATCAAGATAAGTTGCCACTCCCCAGTAAGTGAGCCCGACGTTTCCGAAAAAGCCGACGCTTCCATTACCCGGATCAAGATTAAACTGTTCACCGAAAACAGTTTGATCATCGAAATGAGCGGTATAGCAGGTTAAACTTAGAACAAGCGGAAGTTTACCGCCGTTATTTAATAGCGCAATATCGTCGTTCGTAAAAGTCAAATCCCATTGGTAGCCGCCGCCGTGTCCGTAAAAGTTTGCAAGCACCGCGCCGTTATCAAAAGCCTGGCGAATCTCGGGACCGCTTCCCTGGTATTGAAGATAGTCGGACTCTTCAGGGAAATGCATAATCTTTGTCGATTGAATTCCGTTAGGAGCAAGATAAGATTGTTCGAGCTGAACGCTTGCGATGTTTAATCCCAGCTTTTGTTCATCGGCTGCATCTAATCCGGATGAGATAAGAAGGACATTATGCTTCCACGCTTTAGAATTGTCTGCTGGATAATTTATTAGCTTGTCGACAAGTACATTTCCTTCTGCAACTGTTTCGCAAGAAAGCCTTCCGATTGCAAGATCGGGATGCACATCATTACCGGAAACGGCAACAATCATATTGTCACTGTATCCTTCGCCGTAGGTATTGGTATAATATGGAATAGAAGGAACAAACGTTGGTCTGCTCGCAGCAAGCAAATGGCGGAAGTCGTGGCTCATATCTCCGAGCAAGACTACATAAGACGGAGAAGGCTTCTGCCAGTTGTAAAATGCATACTTAACAAATTCCTGGAGTGCAAAAGGGTCGAGCAGCCCGTTTGAAAATTCGTTATAAATTTGATTAGTGTAGACTATCTTGATCCTAGGATTGGTTATTGTTGAATCGGGGAAATTAGTTTGCCTGAAATTTGCAAGTCTTTCCGCTACGGATTTAAAATCCGGGTGCGCTATAATGATATAGTCTGCACCGTTGGTAGTATTTCTCAAGTCAGATTGTCCGCATTGAACAATTGAATCCGGTGAAAGATAATAATCCTGCCCGGCACAAAAATAATCTACCGGCGATGAGACTGAGTCGACAAACGATGCCGAATCGCTTTGCCCTATTTCCGCATCTTTAATGATCTCATTCTTTTGAGGAATAAAAACCATTAAAGAATCTCCTATGAAATTCGAAATGCTGTATCTAATTTTCCCCGTTACGTTCGAGGGGCTGCCGAACTCGATATGATTTGTATCGGCTTTGTTATCGCGCCAATAGTCAATTTCATACCAATTAACTGCCGCTTCATCGCCGGTTGAATCCGGGCATGCGTCCCCGGTAACCTTTACTTCAAGCGCATTCTGTGTAGGATAAATATGAAAGGCATCCTGCGCAATTCTTATTGTCTGCTCAAACGTTGCAGTGTTCTGGTTGCCCCACATAATTGACCCGACAGGCTGGCTATTTAAAATGACGTAGGCTCTATGATTGGCTGTACAGTTTGTACTCGTTGTTAAGCCCTGCAATTGAACTCTGATTGTTATATTTGTTGAGTCGGCATCCATGTTCTTTAAGCCGTTAAAATAGGATACAAATTCGTGAGTAACAGTTCCGTTCATGCCTGAAATATTATCCCACAGCCAGAAATCCCTATGATCATCTCCTGCATAACCGAGATTTTCAAATAACGAGTCCCTTTCATAATGGTTTGTTGTTAGAGCCGTTTTGTAAGAATAATTCCAAGACCGTGGAAAGCCGTCTACTGCCGTATAGTGTAAGCCGGAAGAATCAGCCTGAGTGGAAAAGAAATAAACATTATCGTTGTTGTAAATATTTAACTTGCAGTATGGAGTCGGCGGAGGTGGGTATCCTGCAAACTCAAAATAATCTCCCGGGTCAAAAATTCCATTATGGTTTGCGTCATAAACATACAAAGGAATTTCAACACCATCGCCGTATAACTGCAGCTTGGTTACAGGTACATTATTCATCTGTACCCCGCTTGAAGCAAGCTGATCGTAAGTAATTCTATACAAACCTTTATTCTTTATATAAATTTTGTAATAAGTTTTTTGCGGGTTGTACCAATATTCCTGGGTAGAAAGACTTTTGCTGATCGATAAAGGCTTTGCCACACCGACGAAATTAACAGCCTGCGTTTTGTTTACAATAGAGTTGATTAGGAACTCAACCGTCTTTGGATCATTAACCTTGCTGAACGACTGAAGAGAATTTTTCCCTGATCCATTTGACGAGGCACTTCCAAAATCAACTTCTACCAAAATCTTTTTATTGTAGATTAGCTCCCTGCTAACCGGGTTAAACTGGAAAGGCGAGGCATCGAGAATAATTATCCTCGCATACCGGTATAAATAATCATCAATTATGCTTGAAGCATCGGAAGGGAAAAACTTGTTCGCGCCGTAAATCTTTTCATTCAGATCTTTAATAGTTAAAGGCTTAGCTGTCACTTCATCATCCGGCTTTGGAAGAATAAATTTATTTTCGTAAACAGATTTAGTAACAGAAATGACTTTTACCTGGGGAACTGAATTAAGCGGGACGCCGATGTTTATGTAATACGCCGGTACGTTTGGCTCTCCGGCAGTAAGCATAGGCAAGCTATTCCCGGTTATGTACTGGAATGTTCTTCCGTCAATTGAAGTATCGATTATGCTGTAGCTGTTTTCAAAGTTAAATTCAACCTTAATATGGTCTGCAGTTGATTCAACAACCTTATATGTTTGGCTGTATGCATTTCTTATAAATCCTAATACAGCAAATGAAATGCAAACCAGCTCGAAATTGAACTTTAGCTTTTCGAATTTTGTAATCTTGTATATAAAATCTTTGTGGTACTTTGTGCCTGCTCTATGCCCTTTGTGCAACTTTTTTTTCTTACACAAAGAACCACGGAGAACCTCAGAGTACCGCGGAGAATATTCATACAGTTTTGATATTAAAAACAAGACGGTTGAATTTATTCTATTCTTTGTATTCAAAGTCTTCTGCAAGGTCATTACTCAAAGTTTACAATAAAAGAAATTTGCAGGATGTCATCATGTCTTTCTATTCCGCTTATCTTGCTGCGTGAATAAATATAATCAATATTAAAATAATAACCGTAGGTAATTTCATTTTGTATGCCGGCATCAAAATAATCGTAAACTTCTCTAATGCCTTGCAGAAGATAGGCATACTCAGGCGAATAGAATGAAAGGTTATTTAAGAAATTTCCACCGAAGTTCTCAATCAGATTTCCATTTTGATCATATACGTTATTGCCGTGAAGCGAATGGCTGTAAAGGATGTTCAAATCTAACTTCGAATTGAACCGGTAGTTTATTTCCGCTGAAAGCCTTGTAGAATTAGGCTGCAGGTTTGTGCCCAGTAAGTAGCCGTTATTTGAGTAGGTTAATGCTTCACCGATGCCCGGGTGGGAGAAAGTGTACGGTCTTATTTGTAGATATTCCAATTTAAATGTCATATCCTCAAATAGAATTGGATCAGTCAGCATCAAGCCTACCTGCCACTCGTTACCGTTGTTGTTTCTTGCCCATTCGCCTTTAAAGAGGTAAGAAAAATTTATATCGTCAAAAATGATTGACGAGCTAAGCTCCATACCGTTTACCGGTTTATATCTTCCGTCGAAAGCAAGGAAAGAATTGTCAAGATCATTCATCGATCGCTGCGCCGATTCCCAGAATAAGAATGGATTTAGGTATGCTAACTCAAGAGGCCTGTCAGAATAAATTATCATTTGTGTTAAGCCGAACGACAAATTATCATTCGCCTGGTAGCCCATTCTGCTAATGGCAACATACTTTGACGGCTTGAACTTTACATTGCCGACAAGTGAGTCAATATATTGAACCGTAGGCTGCTGCTCAAGCCACCCGTGAAGAAAATCGTAACGGAATTTTTTGTAGGCTATCCCGAACTTTACAAAATCAAATATTGGCGGGTTATCGGAAAGGATTGTTCTATCGATGTAACCGTTTCCCCAGCTCACTCTTTCCCGCCCAAGCTCCAGATTAACTATACCCTTCCGCAGCCTGATATATCCGCTTGTCCCGTCAAAAAAATTAATCTTTGTATTATTAAACGTGAAGCTTTGCTTTACCCTCCGGTCAAGTTCCGCCACGTTGCGGCTGCCCGATATGGTTCCGTTTGACCCTTCAAGATAAAATCCGAGCCAGCCATTGTAGCTTCCTCTAATTACAGCGCCAACATTAAAAAGAGTACTGTTATCATCAAGCGACTTTGAATATATGTATTTTCCTTCCAGAACAGGATCAATGTAAAACGAAATTGATGAATCTTTGTATGAATAAATATGCTTTTCAGAATCCGATATAAGCTTGCTTCTGAAACCGATTGGAAAATCACTAAAAAGATTTTTCTTTTTATTCGAAGTTGGAACCATCCCGAGCTTTTCTTCCATTCTTATCAGGAAATCTCTATCGGTTTTAGATAAATTATTTCTGCTGCTGTCTGCTTGTGCCAGAAAGTAAATAACTTTTTTCCTGGAAAGAGGAAGAACCACATCGTCATAATTTTTAATTATACCTTCAACCTGTAGTTCTTTAAGAAAGGCATAAACCGGGTGACCAACCGGCACCGTATCTACCTGGCATAATGCGGATGCAGTTAATAAAGTAAAAAGAATAATTACCGTCTTAATTACATTGAAAGTATTATTATATGATTTCAAAATTGCAAGATTACGAGATTTAAAAGTCAATCTGGAAATTATATAATCAAAAAATTTCGATACAATTTTCTTTTGATTTTTTACTAACCGGCAAATTTCGCAGTGTTTTGAATTTGTGAAAATTTTCATCCATCCAAATTATTTTAGGAAGTTTAAAAATCCGCTTGAAGAGAATTTTATTTCGAGTTAGCCTGCAACGGTAGTCCTCCATCGTTCATACTTTCTGTATCGTAAATATCAATTTTGCCGGACGGACTGAAAGCCGGAACATAATACTTAAATGTAGCTACCCAGTCTTCCTTCGAAGCATAAGAAAGCATGCCGGTAAATTCATCAACCATTGCATTTATAGAATCTTCGTTATGCAAATATACAAGTCTCGATTTAAATATTTTATCGTGCGGTGTTGAGATAACTCCTTCTTCGGCATTCAAAACCTCTTCAAAAAGCTTCTCTCCTTCCCGGATACCCGTATATTCTATCTTTATATCTTTACCTGGAATCAAATTGTTCAAAAGGATTAATTCATTTGCAAGATCGATTATCTTAATTGGCTCGCCCATATCCAGTATGTAAACTTCACCGTTATTGCCCGTAGCAGAAGCTTGAAGCACTAAAGATACTGCTTCTGGGATAGTCATAAAATATCTTTTCATATCCGGATGAGTAACAGTTATCGGTCCGCCGTTCTTTAACTGATTTATGAAAATAGGAAGTACGCTTCCGCGGCTCCCGATTACATTGCCAAACCTAACTGCAACAAAGCTTGAATTGCTGTTCTTGCCCAAGCCGGTTACTATGTTCTCTGCAATTCTCTTTGAAGCTCCCATTAGGCTTGTCGGATTGACCGCCTTGTCGGTTGAAATTAAAACAAAATTTTCTACTCCAAAGCGGTTAGCGGCATTTGCAACAATATGAGTTCCGATAATGTTAACACGAACGGCTTCCTCCGGGAACTTTTCAATTACCGGTACGTGCTTGTACGCTGCAGCGTGGAAAACAACATCCGGTCTGAAATCATCGAACATCTTTTCAACCTTAGCCTTATTCGAGATATCGCAGAGATACATATTAATTTTATCATTAGACCAAATTCTTCCAAGCTGCAACTCAAGGTCGGTCAGATCGCTTTCGTTGATGTCCACCACTGCAATCTGTTCAGGCTCGTAAAAAATTACCTGCCTAGCAATTTCGGATCCTATAGAGCCTGCTGCGCCTGTAATCATTACCCGCTTGTCCTTCAAGTAGCTTGCTATCTGCTTTGTGTTTATTGAAACAGCCTGCCTGCCGATTAAGTCGCTTAAATCGATATCCCTTACATCATTAATTCTAACTTTAATTGAATTTGAAACATCGTTAACTGTAGAAATAACCTTTACGTCATTTACGCCGCATTCTCGAGCAATCTTTAAAACCTTGCGATGGAAATTTCTGTCCGCCGATAAGATTGAAATTAAAATAGTTTCTATCTTAAACTTCTTTATAATTTCTGGAAGCATGTCTGTTGCCCCCAGAACTTTAATTCCCTGGTAGTATAAATTCTGCTTTTGCGGATCATCATCTACGAAGCCAACCGGGTTAAATTTGCCCGGGATATTCCGGTTCACTTCGCGAAGAAGCTGTTCGCCGCTGCTTCCGGCGCCGATAATTAAAGTACGGAGCTTATCCGAGCTCCTTATACTGTTCCTCATAACTTCGAGGTACATTCTTTTGGAAATCTTAAAGGAAGAAGAAAAAAGAAATGTAAGCACCAAATCGGAAAGTAAAACTGATTTGGTAAAGCCCGTAAATTGGTACAGGTTGAATCCATAAATAAATATGAAGATTAAACCGCTGCTTACAAGGCATGCCTTCACAATGTTCCATAGATCCTGTAGCGATACGTACCTCCATGAAATAT
>JAJYIL010000557.1 GCA_021790055.1 Bacteroidota bacterium | reverse complement strand
GAAGACAACATTCCCGCATGGCTTTAATCAAGTAAAGCAAAATTCAAAATATGGAATACTGGAATCGACGCCATTTGGAAATCAGATAGTTGAAGAGTTTGCTAAAGCAGCTTTAACGAATGAGCAATTAGGTAAAGGTAGTGAACCCGACTTTTTAGCAATCAGCTTTTCATCAACAGATTACATCGGTCATGCGTATGGAAATTATTCTTATGAGCTTGAAGATACTTACATTAAACTTGACGGACTGATTGCCGATCTTCTAAAAGCATTGGATAAACAAGTCGGCAAAGGAAATTATCTTTTGTTCCTTACTGCAGACCACGCAGTTCTTGATACTCCGGGTTATTTAAAAGAACACAGGCTGCCAACCGGAGAATTAAACTATAAGAAAGCCATTGATTCGCTTGATGCATTTACTGTCAGAAATTTCGGAGATAAAAATTTGCTTGAAAATATTTCCAACAACCAGATTTACTTCAGCCGCCAAATAATAAAGGGAAAGAATCTGAACATCCATAAAGTCGAGCAGACTTATGCCGATTACCTGCGTGATACTTTCCCGGAAATCGCTTCAATTTTTACACGAGACGATCTTGAGAAGCAGACTGCAAGCCGTACAACAATAAACCTTACGCTAAATGGATTTAATCCTGCACGGTCGGGTGATATTGCGATTACTCTTCAGCCAGGTTATTTAATTTCGTTTATGAAGAAAGGAACTACGCACGGAGCGCCGTACACGTACGACACTCATGTTCCGATGTTATATTACGGATGGCACGTTCCTAAGCAGACCGTTAATTCTCCGGTTTATGTTGTAGACATTGCGGCAACTATCGCAAATCTTTTAAATATTACTGAGCCGTCTGCATGCATCGGTATTCCGCTGATAAAATAAAATTGTTAAAGAAGCTTAGCTAATATTTCATCGCAAATTGCGTAGCCGGATTTAGTGAGCTGTAATTTTCCATCGCTCATTCTTGCTAACCTGCGGTTTTCTATTTCTTGCAAGAAATCTTTTTTCTGAATAAGCCAGCTTTTACCAAAGATTGATTTGAATTCGCCAATGTCAAGTCCGCTGCTTCTAAGTGCGAGCATTACGTATTCGCTTAAAGAAGTTTCTGCATTTATTAATTCAAAGCCGGCAACAGCGGTTTTGTTTTTTTCGATTTCCGAAATGTAACGCTTCAGACTGGAAAAGTTCCACCACCTTCTTCCATCAACAAACGAATGAGCCGACGGACCGAAACTTAGATAATCCCGGTACCGCCAGTAAGCGTTGTTATGGCGGCATTCGTAACCGGGCTTGGTAAAGTTTGAAACTTCATATTGATAGAATCCGTGCCCGGTTAAAAAATCAATTGTTATTTCATAAAGCTCGGCATCATAATCTTCTTCCTGCATGGCTACCCTTCCGTCAAGAACCATTTTGTTTAAGATTGTTCCTCTTTCCAGAATCAAGCTGTAAGCGGAAATATGCTTTACGGGAAGCTCAACTGCAGATTGAAGATTGTATTTCCATTTTCCCTTTGTCTGTTTAGGCAGGTTGAAGATAAGATCGATGCTGATGTTGTCGAAGCCGATTTCATAAGCATCCAGCACGGTTCGGACAGCAGTTTCTTTGTCGTGAATCCTGGTAAGAAACTTTAGTTCATCATTATTAAAAGATTGAATACCTATACTGATTCTATTTATTCCGATTTCATGGAATTTCTCCAATTTAGATTTATCCACCGTGCCGGGATTTGTTTCCAAAGTAATTTCTGCATCATCAGCAACTGAATATTTTTCTTTTACAAAAGAAATAATCTCCTCCAGATATTCCGGTTCCATGAGCGAAGGAGTTCCGCCGCCAAAATATATCGAGCTAAAAATCCTATCGGAGTAATTTCCGGAATAGAAGCTTATTTCATTCTTTAATGCCGATAGGAAATTAGAAATGTTATCTGATGTAATGATCGAATAAAAATCACAGTAGATGCACTTGTGGTCGCAGAAAGGGATGTGAATATAAATTGCCGAGTCTTTCAAATCAGGCTTCGATTAATGATTAACGAAACATAACGATTTGAGGATAAAAAATCCTTGTCCCATACAGCGGGACAAGGATTCTGCCTGAAAGTATTTACTATTAAATCAGGTTTTTGTTTTCAACTTGAACACTACGTCAATTACTGCATTAAGATTAAAAGTAAGAGAACTAGATGAAATATTCGTAATCGAGATAGTAGCTACAAAAACTTTGTTAGACAAAATAGAAAGATATGCATTTAAAAAACTTATCTGTGCAGAAGTAAGCACCAACTGATAAGGAGAATTCACATAATCTGCAGGCTTAATGTTGCCAAGCGGGCAACTGAAAAGCACAGTGCCATCACTTTGTTTCAGTGTAATAGTTACGTCTCCGCTTAAATCAGGCGGATTTGGAGTACTTTTTGCTCTGAATTCAGCAGTAAGAAAAGAGATGCTCTGGATTTTATTCTGATAGCGCTGATATGTTGAGGAATTTGAAAGATCAATAGTTTGGCTCTGGGTGTAAGAAGTCGGAGGTACCGTGCCGGTTATATTAAACTCCTGAGATATTGGCATATTAAGATTAATTGTATCCAAAGCATCCAGGATACAGCCACTTAATGAAAGCATTCCGAAAGAAGCAACTGCAATAAAACAAATGGTTAAATATTTTTTCATATAAACTCCAATTAAAATTCAAATGATAAGCCGCCGGAAAATAACGACTGTGAAGCCAGGTTATAATCCGCATTTATTACTAAGAAGCCAAGCGAAACAGAACCGCCGAGGATAAACCTTATGTTATCTTTCCCGCTTACGCTTGCGCTGATGTTTCTATCCTGCCTAAGAGAAGGATCTC
>JAJYIL010000556.1 GCA_021790055.1 Bacteroidota bacterium | reverse complement strand
TAAAATCAAATAATGAGTCGACATTACCCAATCTTTTTCAGGAATCAGTTCCTTCAATCTCATTTCTATCTTAGCCGGATCTTCCGATTCTATAAATCCCAGCCTGTTAGATACTCTTTTTACATGAGTGTCGACAGCGATTGCCGGAATTCCAAATGCATTGCCGGCAACTACCGAAGCAGTCTTTCTTCCTACACCTGGAAGATTAACGAGCGCATCAAATTCTTCCGGTATTTTCCCGTTGTGATGTTCAATTAAAGCCTGGCAGCACTGTTTAATACTCTTTGCTTTCTGCCTATAAAATCCGGTAGAATAAATATCCTTCTCCAATTCTTCGTTTGAAGCTTTTAAAAAATCCTTAGGCGCTTTGTATTTTTTGAAGAGAGACTCCGTTACTATATTTACTCTTGCGTCGGTACATTGGGCAGATAAAATAGTCGCTACCAGAAGCTCAAAAGGAGTGGTGAAATTGAGGGCAATTTTGGCAGACGGATATTCTTTTTTTAATCTTATAAAGATTTCTTTTACACGGGCTTTTCCAGATTCCGGCGATTCAATTTTCTTTTTCGGCGACGACATCTTTATAGAACCTATGGTCTTTGATGAATAGTCTTTCGACAGGCACATTATTGATAATATGGCTTTGAATTATTTCTTCGACATCATTAATAGTAACTCCGCCGTACCAAATCTGTTCGGGATAAACTACAACGGTTACTCCAAATTCGCAGGCATCAAGACAACCGGACACATTGGCTCTTACCTCATGGTTTAGTCCAAGTTCTTTAAGTCTCCTTTTAAGCTTCTCTCGAATCTCGGCACTGCCTTTATCCAGGCAGCATCCGCGGGGATGTCCGTCAGGTCTTTTATTCTCACAAACAAAAATGTGCTTTTCAAATCGCTTCATTCTAAGTCCAAAATAACCATTGAGGCAAAAAAGATGTTCACAAAATACTTTGCTTTTTTAATTGAAGCCAAAACCAGCTTTCAATTAAATTCTGTTGGTATTTAAGATTTGTAATTTGAATTTTAGTTAGTAGCGCGTACGGGATTCGAACCCATGATCTCCGCCTTGAGAGGGCGGCGTCCTAAGCCAGCTAGACGAACGCGCCAGGATAAATTAAATATCTCAGAAATTTTCTATGGTAACGTAAAAAGTAATCATCACAGAAAATTGTCCCAAAAATAAATTATCCGGTATAGATTTCCAAACTAAATATTCTCACCCGATATAATATTCGTGATTTTTTATTTAACTCCATGAAATGGAGAGAGACAACTTCGCCAATCTATTCTTTAAACAAATGTCAGTCAATCTCTTCTCTCGAAAAATACAGCGCGATGTGCAAACAATTCATTACTCCCGGTTTTCAACAACTGTTTTATTTATTTTATTGATAAAATTTCCAACCCAAATTGTAATTATTGCCGCCGCTGCAACATCGCTAGCCCAATGTCGGTCATAATAAATTCTACCGATTGAAGTAACAGCGGCAATCAGATACCAAAAAATCTTCCATAGCTTATTTTGAAAAATTCCGGCAATGATAACCGAGAAAGCAGATGCCACAGCAACATCGCCAGAGGGGAATGAAAGGTGTTCGTTTGGTCCAAGCGTAAAAGGGACAAATGACCAGGATCCGTTTTCTGTGTACGGACGGTATCTACCGATTATTGACTTAATTATTGTAATAAGTATTCCTGAAAAAAGAAAAGACTCAAATATCTTAATTCCAATAGTTCTAATTTCATTCTTTGTTTTAAAAAGTCCGCCAAGATAAAATATAACGAAGGTAAAAATTGTTAGCGGTGGCTTTCCATACCAGCGGGCAACAGAAAATACCGTGTCATAAAAATTATTATGGATAGTTTTAACATAATCTCTGAAATATTCATCGATAAATAAACAAACGGTAAGCAAGGCTAAGAAGCATAAGAAATAATTTATAAGGTCAATATCCCAATCAAAAGGAGAAGTAATTAACGAGATAAAATCATTCTTTAATTTAATCAAGTCGGTTTTAACTTTTTTTAATTTTGTTTCTTCTATCAAAATGTTATTCCCACGGTTTGCCGTTACATTTCTGTGAATATTTTTAATAATTCTTTCAATATCGCTTACCGATAACACCATATAGAAAAGCTTTTAGCACAGTCCTGTTGAAGCGCTAAATTTTTCTTTGAATTATTCGTCCTTAAGAAATTCGCGCTGTACTGCAACTAAAGGACTTTCAAATCTATCGACGTTCTTACAAATTCTACACTCTATATTAAAATTGCCATTCATGTAGCTGCTGCTTTAAATAAGCGATTTACGCAAAACTATATTTGTAGATCTACCGGCAATCTTCTTAAACTGCCTGAAATGAAAATCGCTGAAGCTGCCTTCTTCAGCTGCCTTATTTCTATCTTCTTTATCATTATGGATTTTATATTGGTGTTTGGAAGCAAATCGAATTCATAATCTATTATTGCATTGCAGACCGGGCAGCCGCCTTTACTATTATCAAGCCGGTTGTTTGATTCATATTTTCAAGAATTTTACATTTATCAATATTCATACGTATAAGTAAAAAACTCCTATAACCTTATCCTTATTTTTATAGGGACAAGATGGTAGGAGTTATCAACCCAGATCGAATCCGGATTCTTTAGGCGAACTCCATCGCCGTTTAATTCTTACTCACAGCCTCATTATGTACATATTTTATTATTTCAGCTTTCTCCATAGTTATCAAACCTCCGCAGTTTGCCTCTTCAAAAATGTCATGTATTACAGGTAAAAAATTTTCAATCTTTTCCTCCTCATCAACTATTTCGATTACTATCGGCATGTCCTCGGAAAGCCTTAGGATTTTTGCGGTATGCAGCCTGC
>JAJYIL010000555.1 GCA_021790055.1 Bacteroidota bacterium | reverse complement strand
ATTATGAATTACAAGGCGAACAAGAATAACATATTTTGAAGTGTCAAAATTAAGAAAATAAATAATTGATTCAATGAGGCTAATAATTTTAGAGAAATATTTTTCATTGGACTTTTTAATAAGAACTTTATACTTTAACACGTTAAATTTATGAGGGTGAAGAATATCGCAACTAATTATACTGTAAAATGGCATTTTGCCAAGTGCAACAACTCGAAATGTAACGCGATTTTCCTGGTTAATCCTGAAGAGACACCGGGCGAATTGGGGTTCATTTGTCCCGAATGCAGCGCTAAGACAACAACATCCCACGTTGTTCAATGTTCAAGCTGCAAAACAATTTTGAATTTTGTAAGGGCTACACCTAATGAAGAAAAAGTTGTATTTAGTGTGCCTAAATGTTCGCATTGTGTCGGGACTGTAGAAGATGAATGGGAAATTGAACCGCTTTATCAACCGGATTCATATATTTAATTTCCTAGTTGCTTCTTCTTAAAGCCAATCTTTTATTTTGACTTCTGGAAACTGTTATTGAAGTTTCCGAAAGCTTCATATTGTATTCTCTAATTTTCATTTCTAAAATCCCAACTAATTTTTTCTATTTTACTTTCAAAAATGATGAGCGGCAAAATAATTTGACGATTATTTTGTTATCCTACCTTAAGATTTTAATTTTTATCGCTTAATATTTAAGGAATTTATATGAAACATCTTTTTAACAAATTCGGAATCATCTCGGCGTTTATACTTTTGCTGTTTGCAGCCGGATGTTCCTCATCTTCAAAAGTCCAGAAAAGTACAAATTTGGAAAATTACAGCTGGCTTAATCTTGATACCGTAAAAGCTGGCAAGTATGATACCGGTACAATGTGGACGTTCGATTATCCACCGCTAAAATATTTTAAAGAGAAATATAATTTCTCACCTTCCGAAAAGTGGCTGGATAATGTTCGCATGTCCGCTCTTCGCTTTGCAAATTACTGCTCTGCTTCTTTTGTCTCCGCAGACGGTCTGGTTATGACGAATCATCATTGCGGAAGAGAATCCGTTGCAAAGGTAACCAAGCCGGGAGAAGATTTATTCGACAACGGCTTCTACGCCAAAACCCTTTCGGATGAAAGACGTGTACCGGGCTTGTATGTCGATCAACTGGTTGCTATCAAAGACGTAACTAATGATATTCAGTATGCAATGAATAAAGGCACTACGCCTGAAGAAAAAGTTATGTTCCAAAGAGCAGAGATGGATAAGCTAAAAAGACAATATGAGAAAGAAACAGGACTAAGAGTTCAAATAGTTACACTTTATAACGGAGGCAAGTATTCTTTGTATGAATACAAGAGATACACGGATGTTAGATTGGTATTTTCTCCCGAAGCGTCCCTTGGATATTTTGGCGGGGACTATGATAATTTTACTTACCCGCGCTATGATCTCGATTGCAACTTCTTTAGAGTTTACGAGAACGGCAAGCCGCTGCATACCAAGCATTATTTCCATTGGAGTCCTGACGGCGCTCAGCCGGGTGAGCCGGTGTTTGTTGTTGGAAATCCTGGACATACTGATAGGCTGAAGACTGTTGCTCAACTAGAATTTTTAAGAGACGTTCAATATCCCAGAACCTTGAGGCTGTTAGATAATCTGGTAGATGTTTATTCTAGCGTTATTAAATTGCATCCAGAATTGAAGACAAAGCTTCAAAACAGGTTGTTCGAGTTTTCAAATTCTCAGAAGGCTTACACCGGTATGCTTGCCGGATTACGGGATCCTGTTTTAATGCAGAAAAAGGTAGACTTTGAGAGGAAGTTTCAGGAAGCAGTCGATGCAAATCCAAAATTGAAAACGCAGGACGGAGACCTGTGGGCAAAGATTGCCGCTCTGCAAGCAAAGAAGAGGAAGATAGCAAACGTCAGCTACGCCCTGAGTATAAATCCGTACACAAGCTCAAAATATTTTTTGATTGCAAGAGATGTTATAAATCTTGCCGATCAATTAAAGCTGCCAGAGGATCAGAGGGCTGATCAATACAAAGGAGCAGGGCTTGATTCTACAATAGATAATCTTGTTCCGAAAGAAATGGATCCGGATATGGATAATGCAATGCTGAAGGTTCAGGTTGCAAAGTTTTACAAATATCTCGGATCGGATAAATCAGTTGTTGAGAAAATTACTGGAGGAAATACAGGTAATGCTGCGGTAAATTATATGCTTGGAAATACCGTACTTACAAATGCAGGCAAACTCAAAGCCCTGGTAAAAGAAGGTCCGGATGCGATATTAAGCTCAAGCGATCCGTTTATTTATTTCCTTGTTAATACCGAAACACAAAGAGCTAATCTTCAGAACGAGGAAATGCAGCTTTCATCGGAGGAAGCGACATATTCGCAAGAACTCGGTAAAGCATTGTTTGATGTCTATGGCACCTCAATTCCACCTGATGCAACCTTTACGCTTCGTATTTCGGACGGCGTTGTAAAAGGCTATCCATACAATGGTACAATTGCACCTCCGTTTACTACATTTTACGGATTGTATGACAGGTACTATTCATTCGGCAAAAAGTTTCCCTGGAATTTACCTGAGAAGTGGGTGAATCCTCCGGCAGATTTTAATTTGTCTACACCGCTGGATTTTGTCTGCACAAGCGATATAATCGGCGGCAATTCTGGCAGCCCTGTAATAAATGAGAAGGCACAGATTGTGGGCCTTGCATTTGACGGCAACATTGAAAGCCTTCCAGGCAACTTTATCTTCACTACAAAAACGAACAGGGCGGTAGCTGTTCAATCCGTTGGTATGATGGAGGCTATCAAAGATCTTTATAAAGCTACACGTCTAAGTGATGAACTCGAAGCCGGGAAAATAGTCTCGGATAAATAA